>CAMDEA010000004.1 GCA_945893045.1 Planctomyces sp. SH-PL62 | reverse complement strand
GAAACGCTCTGGTGCTCGTTGGAATCTCCGCAACGCCGAATCCGTCTCCGCCCTGACCAACCTCCGCGACAGCAATCAATGGCAACCCTATTGGTCAACTTGCGACACCACAAAAACTTAACACCGCCAATATCTCTGGGCACACCCTTGGCCACGCGGTCCCAGGTGTTGGACACCTCGAACGTGATTTGCAAATTGGGGCAGGGTCTTCCGGGCCAAGTCTGTTCCACCGGTCAACCGATTTGGATCGAGGATCTCGGTCGGACGCAGGGCTTTCCTTGTCTCGCGCTCGCGACGCCTCTCGGACTGCACGCCGCCTTTGCGTTTCCGGTCATGATGGGCGAAGAAATCTGCGGTGTCGTGGAAGTATTCTCGGCTCGTATCCTGAAACGCGATCCGTGGTTGTTGAACATCATGGGTGAGTTCGGAAAACAGATGGGGCACTTCATCGCCCGCAAGCGCGACGAAAAGCGGCTCCTGCGCAGCGAGGAACGCTTCCGACAGTTGGCCGAGAACATCCACGAGGTGTTCTGGATGGTGGACGCCCGCGACGATCAAGTCATTTATGTCAGCCCCTCGTGCGCGGAGGTCTGGGGCCAAGACTTCATGGCGTTAGACCGATCTTCGTTGGACGGCATACGGCTGCCAGAACCGTCGTCGTTCCTCGATTTAGTTCATCCGGAAGATCGACCTTTAGTGCTGGCCTCCACCGAACGACAAAAGCGGGGCGAGGAGACCAGCGAGGAGTATCGCATCCTGCGTCCCGACGGGACGATCCGCTGGGTCTGGTCGCGAGCCTTTCCGGTTTTGGACGAAGCCAACGTGGTCTACCGGATCGTCGGCATCACGGCGGACATCACCGAGCGCCGGCTCGCCGATGAGGAACGCAGCCGATTGCTCGCAGCCGTCGAGCAGCAGCGGGCGGAATTGCAGATGATCCTGGATTCCGTGCCAGCTCTCATCTTTTACAAGGACCACGAGTGCCGCCTCGTGCGCGTCAACGCGGCGCACGCTCAATGTTTTGGTTTGCCCAAGGAACAAATTGAAGGCAAAACCGATGCCGAACTCGGTTCGCCCTATGCCAGTCGGTACATGCAAGACGATCACAGCGTTATGACGACTGGCGAGTCACTGTGTGGTCTGATCGAGCAGTTTCACACCCCCACGGGAGAACGTTGGCTGCAAACGGACAAGGTGCCGCACCGCGATGTGGATGGAAAGATCATCGGCCTGGTTGGCTTCGCGGTGGACATCACCGAACAGAAGCGGCTGGAAGAACGGCTCCGCCAAGCTCAAAAGATGGAGGCGGTCGGTCAGTTGGCAGGCGGAGTCGCCCACGATTTCAACAACCTGCTCTCCGTCATCATTGGCTACAGCGACATCCTGCTCACCCAGGCAAACACGGGCGACAAAAGCTACGAATTGTTGGAACAAATCCAGAAGGCGGGCGAGCGCGCGGCTTCGTTGACCCGCCAGCTCCTGGCCTTTGGGCGCAAGCAGACGCTGCAAGTCAAAGTCGTCAACGTCAACGACATTGTTGAGGACATGACCAAGATGCTCCGCCGCATGATCGGCGAAGACATCGAAATGGTCCTGCGCACAGATCCACTTCTCGGCCGGGTGCAGGCGGACCCTTCGCAGATTGACCAAATCCTGATGAACCTGGCGTCCAATGCTCGCGACGCCATGCCACAAGGGGGCACGCTCACATTCACAACGGCCAACTTCGATCTGGAACAGGCCCAGTCCTGCCCCGATGCGGACATCGCACCTGGCCCCTATGTAATGCTGACCGTCACGGACACGGGGCAAGGCATGGATGAAGTGACCCGTTTGCATGCGTTTGAACCGTTCTTCACCACCAAAGAACTCGGCAAAGGAACGGGACTTGGCTTGGCCACCGTTTACGGAATCGTCAAACAGAGCAAAGGACACATTGAATTAGACAGCCAGTTGGGCCACGGGACGACGTTCCGAATCTATCTGCCACGATTGGCGACCGAGAGCGTGCGCCCCCAAGCATCGTCGAGTCCTTCAGACTTGCGACGAGGACAAGAAACGGTGTTGCTGGTCGAAGATGAGGAGATTGTGCGTCGGCTCACCAGCTTCGTTCTGCAAGCCAGCGGTTATACGATCCTCAGCGCCAGTTCGGGCGAAGAGGCTCTCGCGTTGTGTCGGGAACACCAGGGAGAGATCTCGTTGATGGTGACCGACATCTTGATGCCGCAGATGGATGGGGTCCGCCTGGCGAAACTCGCCTTGGAGATCCGCAAGGATCTGAAAGTGCTCTTCATCTCGGGCTACACGAAAAACATTTTGGAGAACTATGGGGACGTCGATGCCTCGGCGGCGTTTCTTTCCAAACCAGTTTCCCCCAAAGTCTTGACGAACAAAGTGCGCGAGGTGCTCGATGTTGCGACCTGCAAAACGGCCTGTTGACCACCATGACTCCGCCGACTTCTGGCAGAAGCGTGCCCTGCGAATCCAATACTATGTCCTCGGTTGTTTGTGGCTTTTGAGCTTGTGTCACACGGCCGAGTCGTCGGAACCGCCACGGCCGAGTCTGCTCATCGGCTACAACGAGCATCGCACAAATCTGCCCGGCGGACGGCAGGCAAATGTCAGCACGAACCGAGCGATGCTGGTGAAAGCCGACGGATCGGAACGACGTCCATTAGCCGCCGATCTGGCCAACGAACCCGGCGTCTCGACTCAGTTCGCAGGTTGGTCGCCGGATGGCAAGACGGCCGCCATCGGGCGCGGTTGGGAGAGTCTCGAAAACGCGAAGTGGGAAGAGGAACACAAGACGTTTCGCTTCACTCCCGAAGGTTGGCTGTACGACTCGTATCTTGTGGATGTCGCGACCGGCAAAGCGGAGAACGTCACGGCGGTCGAGCGAGTCAGCTTCTACAACGCAGGGTTGTTCTTCTGGCCGAACGATCCGCGGAAGCTCGGCTTCACGGCGCTGATCGGCGGCAACTCGCAGCCCTTCCGCATGGATCGAGATGGCCGCAACAAAGTTGATCTGACAAAGAACTCGAACGGCTTCGCTTATGGGTTCAGCAGCTCGCGCGATGGCTCGCGGATTTCGTACCACGAGAACTATCAGGTCTACCTCGCCGATGCCGACGGCTCACATCGCGTGCATGTGCAGACCGGGCACCCCTTCAACTTCGCGCCGGCTTGGTCACCAGATGGGAAGTGGGTGCTGTTCGTTTCTGGTGAGCACTACAACTGCCACCCGCACATCGTTCGCGCGGACGGGACCGGGCTGAAGAAACTCGCCGACCGCGCCGGCTATCGAGGTGTGACCGAGTTCCTCGATGTCCCGGACTTTCACGGAGGCAGCAGCGATACCCCGGTCTGGTCCGTCGATGGGGCTTCCGTTTTCTACACGGCCAAGGTCGGCAACAACGTCGAACTGTTTCGAGTCTCACTCGCTGGCCAGAGCGAGCAACTCACCAAGTCGGCCGATGGGACTCTGCACTATCACCCCAAGCCCTCGCCCGATGGAGGCCGGATCGTGTACGGCTCGAAACGGAACGGCGTGCGGAACCTGTTTCTGATGCGCCTGTCGGATCGCGCCGAGCAGCGTTTGACCGATCTTCCGGCTGGCCAGGCGGCGATGCACGCCTACTGGCAGCCAGCGAATGACTGACGCTTTCAATGTCGGCCGCTGATATCATGCCAGGAAGGGGTCGGGAGTCTTTTTCATGCCGCAGTCGAGTGACTTCCGAGCGGTTGTGCCGTGTGATGCGGCATGAAAAAGACTCCCGACCCCGTCCCACCGAACGAGGCAACCGATGATCGCGAAATTCACGACAACCACTCCGGCTTTACTTGGCTACCTGCTCTTAGCGACAGCGGCGGCGCTCCAGGCGGATGACCGCGTTGATTATCTGAAGCAGATCAAGCCGGTGCTCACCGCACGCTGCGTCGCGTGTCACGGGGCGCTCAAGCAAGAGGCCGGCTTGCGGCTCGACACCGCAGCGCTGGCAATCAAAGGGGGCGAGTCGGGAGCGGTGATCAAGCCCGGCGATGCCGAAGCCAGTCTGTTGTTGAAACGAGTCACGGCCAAAGACGACTCCGAACGCATGCCGCCGGAAGGTGAGCCGCTCAAGCCGGAGCAGATTGCGGCCCTCCGAAACTGGATTGCTCAAAAGGCGGAAGCTCCGACGGATGAGCAGCCAGAACGACACCCGCGAGATCATTGGGCGTTCAAGACTCCCGTGCGTCCGCCGGTCCCCGGTGTCAAATCTCAAATCTCCAATTTCCAATTTCCAATTTCCAATCCGATCGATGCCTTCATCGCCTTCGAGCATCAAAAACGCGGACTCGTCCCCCAGCCGGAAGCCGATCGGCGAGTCTGGCTGCGGCGCGTGTCGCTCGATTTGATTGGTTTGCCGCCGACAGCCGAAGAGCTCGATGCGTTCGTGGCCGATCAATCGCCCGACGCGCATGACAAGGTCGTTACGCGATTGCTCGACAGTCCGCAGTACGGTCAGCGCTGGGGCCGGCATTGGATGGATATCTGGCGCTACAGCGATTGGTGGGGGTTGGGGGCCGAGGTCCGTAACTCTCAGAAACACATCTGGCATTGGCGTGACTGGATCGTCGAGTCGCTCAACGCCGACAAAGGCTACGACCAGATGCTGCGTGAGATGCTCGCGGCGGATGAGCTGTATCCCAATGACCTCGATCGGCTGCGAGCGACTGGCTATCTGGCTCGGCAGTATTTCATCTTCAATCGGACCGCGTGGCTGGACGAGACCATCGAGCACACCGCGAAGGGGATGCTCGGCCTGACGTTCAATTGCGCGAAGTGCCACGACCACAAGTACGACCCCTTCTCGCAGGCCGAATACTACAAACTCCGCGCGATCTTCGAGCCGTATCAGATCCGCACCGAGATGGTCCCCGGCCAGCTCGACTTCGAGAAGGACGGCATCCCGCGTGCGTTCGATGCACATCTCGATGTGCCGACTCACCTGCATGTGCGCGGCGACGATCGCAATCCCGACAAGAGCCGCGTCATGGAACCCGCGGTTCCCGCATTCTTGTCCGCCGACGAACTGAAGCTGGCGATCGAACCGATCGCGCTCCCACCCGAAGCGACGCATCCCGGCCTGCGCGAGTTCGTGATGAACACCCATCGTCAATCGGCCGAACAACAGATCGTGGCCGCTCGTTCTGCGGTGGATGCGGCCAAGAAGAAGCTCGTTGAGTCCGAGACGACGGCGAAAGAGTTGGCAGCAAAAGCGGCTGCCCCGAAGCCAGACACTCCGGCCAAGGATGACGCGAAGCCTGCGGACGCACCGGTCGATGTTCTCGTGCGCGACGACTTCTCGACGGAGAAGCCCGATGTGTGGGAACAGCTCACCGGCAAGTGGACCTACGAGAACGGCCGGCTGGTTCAATCGCAGACCGGCGCGATTCGCGGTGCCCTGCGATTGAAGCAGATGCCTCCCGCCGACTTTGAAGCCAAAGTGAAATACGTTCCGACTGGCGGTGAGATGTGGAAGTCGGTCGGCATCACCTGCGATGTGACGACGGCAGGAAATGAACTGCTCGCGTATGTCAGCGCCGTGTCCAGCGGATCGAGGTCTCAGATCTCGTTCAAGCAAGGGGGTAACCACGTCTACCCGCCGACCGCGCAACAAGCTCGCAAAGTCGAACTCAACCAACCGCACGAGATCGTGTTGCGAGTCCGCGGGACGTTGCTCAACATGTCTGTCGACGGCGAGCACTCGATCGCGTTCCGCTTGCCGACAGGACTGGAGCGACAGCGCGGGGCTCTCGAACTTATCACCTACGATGCCAAGGTCGAGTTCGTGTCCTTTGAACTCCGGGCGTTGCCGATGGAATTGAAACTCGTCGACGCAGACGCTCAGAAAACAAAGCCCGCAGCCAATGCCGCGACACCGCTGCCGGTCGCTCAAGCGCAGCTCGCGGTGACGATTGCGGAAAAGGTGTTGAAGTCGGCGGAAGTGCAGCTCACCTCAATCGAAGCACGAGCCGCCGCCCTCGTGGGGCAGGTTTCCAACCTGCCAGTCAAGTCCGGTGACGGGCAGGTTGAAAACCTGCCCCACGCCGCCAAAGAACTTGCTCTCGCCGCGTCCAAGTCCGAACGAGTCCTCGCGGCGGCACGCACGGATGAAGAACTGAGCCGCGCGGAACTCGCGCTGTTGCAAGCGGCGGCTGACAAGCAGGCCGACGCCGAAAAGAAACTCGCCGCCGCGAAGACGGCCTTGGAAACAGCGTGCAAGGCCATCGACATGCCCAGCGAGACTTACACGCCGCTCCCCGGCGCGAAGAAGACTCAAGAGGACTATCAGAATCGCAACGCCGGCAAACCGTTCCTGACTACCAGCACCGGGCGACGAACCGCCTTCGCAAAATGGCTCACTGATCCGCGCCATCCGCTGCCCGCGCGCGTCGCGGTCAATCATCTCTGGATGCGGCACATGGGCCGGCCGCTGGTGCCAACCGTGTTCGACTTCGGTCGCAAGGGAACACCGCCGACACATCCTGAGTTGCTCGATTGGCTGGCGGTCGAACTCATCGAACACAACTGGAGCATGAAGCACATTCATCGGCTGATCGTAACGTCGCAGACTTATCGGTTGTCGTCATCGAGTGCCGGAGCCACCGACGCGAAATTGGCCGCTGATCCCGACAACCGCTTTTATTGGCGGATGAATCCCGTACGGATGGAAGCGCAGATCGTGCGCGACAGCCTGCTGTCATTGGCCGGAGAACTCGACCTGACTCTCGGCGGTCCGTCGATCGGCATCAACGACGAAGCCTCGCACCGCCGCAGTCTGTACTTCGTCCATTCGCACAATGATCACCAGAAGTTTCTCTCGACCTTCGACGACGCCAACGTGCTCGACTGCTATCGCCGCGCCGAAAGCATCGTCCCGCAACAAGCCCTCGCGCTGGAGAACAGCTCGCTCGCCACCGCGATGGCCGGCAAGATCAGCCAGCGCCTGGCGGCGGCTCGCCCCAATGCGGCCGACTCCGACTTCCTCCGCGCCGCGTTTGTGACCATCTTGTCTGTTGAACCGACCGCCGACGAACTCGCCACGATGTCTGAGATCCTCAACCGCATGACCGAACTCGCTCGATCCAAGAAACGCCCGAACCCGGAAACCCTCGCACGGACAAACCTTGTCCAGACGCTGCTCAATCACAACGATTTCATCACGATTCGATGACTGAGCGAGGGGTCGGAACACCGAAAAGTGAAATCTCGCGACACCCTGGAACTTCCCATGAAAAGCCCTTTCCCTGGTATGGACCCGTATCTCGAAGACCATTGGCGCGACGTGCATACCAGCATGATGACGTACATCCGCGACCAAATTCAGGACCAGCTTCCCTCTGATCTTGTCGCACGCGTCGAAGAATCGGTCTCGGTCGATTACGAGGAGAGTTCGCGGTCGATCGCGCCGGATGTCCGAATCGTCGAAGACTTTGAAGACGCGGCACTCGGCGATCAAACGGCAGCCGTGGCGGTGGCGGAGCCGCTTGTCGTGCTGGAAGAAGTCACGCAAATCGCGCGGCACGTCCAGATTCTGGATGTCTCGTCACGCGAGCGCGTCGTGACGGCCATTGAAGTGTTGAGTCCCACGAACAAAATGACCGTGGCTGGACGCGAGGATTATTCCCGCAAGCAGCAGGACTACTTGGACGCGCGTGTGAATCTCGTCGAAATCGATCTGCTACGCGGCGGCGAATATGTGCTGGCGGCCGAGTTCAAAAAGATTCCTCCATCGAAGCGCCGCACTTACATGATGAGCGTGCAATGCCGAACGACCACGAAGCTGTTTGGTGCATCACTGCGCGAACCGCTCCCGGTGATTCCCATTCCGCTGCGTCCGAAGGACCACGACGTCTCATTGAACCTTCAGCAAATCATCGACTTGGTCTACGACCGCGGTCGGTATGCCAAGCTGAGCTACCAGAATGATCCCGAACTTCCCTTCGCGCCCGAAGACGCGGCCTGGGTGGACGAACTGTTGCGCGCGCAAGGACGACGACGTTGAGATTCAGCGACCCCAGACCAGGCCCCAACAATCGGACTCCTCAAATGACCAACTCACCCTCCCGCCGCACGTTCCTCGCTGACTTCGGCCTCGGCTTTACCGGCCTCGCACTGGGCGCGATGCTCGCGCGGGACGGCATCCTCAAAGCCACCGAACCCGAGGCGTGGCAGCCGCCGAATGGGCACCCGCACTTCACTCCGAAAGCCAAGAGCGTCGTGTGGCTCTTCATGAACGGCGGAGTTTCGCACGCGGAGTCGTTCGATCCAAAACCAGAGATGACCAAGCATGCCGGCAAGTCCATCAGCGAGACTCAGTATGCCGACGCCCTGAAGCCCGAACGGCTAAACCGCCGCGAAGTCGCCTTCAATGTTGAGCTGCGTCAAAAGCTGTATCCGTTGCAGGTCGGCTTTCGGAAGTACGGCGAGAGCGGCATCGAACTGAGCGATTGGGTGCCGCATGTCGGAAGCTGCATCGACGACATCGCGATCGTCCGTTCGATGTGGACCACCGACGACAATCATGGTGCTCAGACGCAGTTCCACTCGGGACGGCACATGCTCGATGGCGAATTTCCGACGCTCGGCGCTTGGGTGCATTACGGATTGGGTTCCATCAACGACAACCTGCCGCAGTTCATCTCGATGGGCAATCGCGAATACTGGAACGCCAAAGACGGCCATTACCTCGGCCCCGCTCACGATGCGGTGCCGATTCGGATCGATCCCAATAACCCGCTCGACTACGGCAAACCAACCAGCGGCCTGGGGGTCGATGAGCAAGAACTCAGCTTCGAGTTGGCGGGCCGATTGAACCGGCTGAAGGCGATCGAATATCCGCACGACCCCGCTCTGCTGGCGCGCATCAAGGCGTATGAACTCGCCTTTCGGATGCAGACCTCCGTTCCCGAAGCACTCGGCTTCAACACCGAGACGCCAGCGACTCAGGAGATGTACGGCCTCAACGAACCGGCGACGAAGGACTTTGGTTCGCAGATGCTGGCGACGCGCCGGCTGATCGAGCGCGGCGTGCGGTTCATTCAAGTCCAGCACGGGGCCGGTGGAGCCGGAGCCTGGGACGCACACGGCGGCTTGAAGGCCAACCACGAGAAGAACTTCAAAGCGGTCGACAAACCCGTTGCCGGTTTATTGAAGGATCTCAAGCAGCGCGGTCTGCTCGATTCCACGATCGTCATCTTCGCGACCGAGTTTGGACGGACGCCTGCTTCTCAAGGGACTGATGGTCGCGATCATCATCCTTATGGCTTCTCGGTCTGGATGGCCGGTGGCGGCATCAAAGGGGGGATCGCTCACGGCGCGACGGACGAAATTGGTTTCCACGCGGTCGAGCATCGGCACTATGTCACCGACATCCATGCCACGATCCTCAAGCAACTCGGCCTCGACTCCCGCAAACTGGAAGTCCCCGGCCGCAAGCGACTCGACATCGACCACGGCCAGCCGATTGACGAAATCATCGCCTGAAACGCAGCCTGAACCCGCAGAGGGACTTCTTGGGCGATGCTTCGCGGCAGCTTGACCCCCAACCGACAAGCGGGTGGGGATTTGTCGGGATCAGCGAGAAGTGTCAAAACATCTCCAAAGATTTCGGACGCGATTCCGTCTAAGTAGGCAAAGCCCGTCTTTCGCCCTGTTCGACATCCTGACTTGGTCCGCTCCATGTCCGTGAGAATTGCGACGATTGATGTCCGGTTCGAATCCCAGGCCGGCGACCCGACGGATGAGCAACTGGTCGAGCGATGCCAGAACGGGGGATGTCCACAAGCGGCAAACGAACTGGTGCAACGGCATTTGCGGCGGGTGCGGGCGGTCATCTTTCCGATGGTACTCGACCATTCCGTCGCGGATGACCTGACTCAAGAAACATTCCTTCGCGCGTGGCGGGGGCTGAGTGGCTTTCGGGCGGAAGCGAGATTCTCGACATGGCTGACACGCATCGCTTGGAACGTCGTGCAGGACGAAGTCTCGCGCCGCGAACGATCGGCAGCAGTCGTGGCCGAGTCGATCGAGATGGCGTGCTCGGTCACCGATCGGCCCGACCAGACGGCATTGCATCGCGAACTCGATCAGCAGATCACCGCGGCGTTGGCGAGTCTCTCGGCCAAGCTGCGAGCGGCAATCGTGCTGACGGGACTGCAACAGCTCAGTCCGGACGAGGCGGCAAAGCTCGAAGGCTGTTCGATCGCGACGATGTATTGGCGAATTCACGAGGCGCGGCGGCTGCTCGAAGAACGGCTGGCGCGATATCTCGCTCCGTAGCTTGGCTCTCCAGAGCCGAGCGCTGGGGATCGGCTTTGCGAGCCACGAACAACAAATCGGTGACATCATGAATGACCTCAATCACCTGCTCCACGATTGGTCAGCGCGGCAGGAACCAACTCCGGCCGAATGGCATTCCTTGCAGACTCGGATTGCCGAGCAGTTGGCCAACGACGTAGCTCGGACGCCTACGTCCGAGCAAACTTCGATGGTCTGCCGAACGGACGTGGGCGTCCGTTCTACGACAAGTTGGATCGCCCTCGTGGCCGTGGCCGCGTCGTTGCTGGCGGCGGTCACGGTGTTCTGGTCCGGCCGGCGAGATGATTCGGTGCGCTCGCTGGATGTCGCCCTGGCATCGCTGCCGGCCGGCGACTTGGCCGCGCGGCAGTCGTTGTTCAGCGAACTCGATCGCATGTTCGCTGGACGCTGGCGCTGGCTGAGTGAAGTCAACGGGCGCGTGCATCTGGAAACGAACGAGCCCTCGGTCAGCCCGGCGGAATTGCCGAGTGATGAAAGTTCCGGCATCGCGGTGCGTCTGACGATCGTGCAACGGCGACCCGGCGAAGCGAAATGGCGTGTGGTTTGGGAGGCGTCGGTGTTGGCTCGATCGGAAGAATGGGTCCGGCTGCCGGTCGAACTGCCGGGCGACAGCGCGGTCTCGATGTGGGCTTACTCGCTGCCAGATGGCTCAACGCTGGTCGAGAGCGACGTGGCATTGACGATACCGTTTTCTGTCCGCTTGTCAGAGCAGCACGTCTTCGGCACCTCTGGGCGTCCCGCGCGGCTGTGGTCGGCTCGTCGATCGGATGGTGAGTTCCAACTCATTCAGTCTGTCGCTCGCATGGAGGCGCATCATGGGTGAGAAGGATTTTCGATTTTCGATTTTCGATTTTCAATTGGACGAGTGTTGGAAGAAGCCCTTCGTCCTCTTCGTCCTCTTCGTCCTTTCAAATTCGTCGCCCACTCACGCCGACGATGCGCTCACGATCTCGCGGGTTGAGCGTTGGTCGAGTGTGTTTGCTGAAAGCGAGACGCGCTGGACCTATCGGGTTTCGGCTGAGCAGCCGTTTCGTGATCGCGTGTTTTGGCGTCTGACAGCCAATCAGCGGACGTTGGCCAGTGGTGAGCTTGACGCGCGCGGCGCGGACGGCAAGCCTGGCGAAGTGATTCTGCCGTTGCGCTGGCCGAAGGTGAAAGAGGGGACGGCGCTGGCGGCTCAATTGAGCGTGTCGGTCGGTGAGGTGCGACACGAACAAACAGTTTGGATTTTCCCGCGCGATCCGTTCGTCGATCGGCGTGAATGGTTGCAGAGCCTCAAGCTGAGCGTCTTCGATCCGCCGGGTGACACAGTGAAGGTCCTCAAAGACAGCGACGTGCCGCACGAGCAACTTCGTTCGCGCGAGGCGTTGGATGATGTCGCCGAAGGCATCGTGATCGTTGGCGAAGGCATCTCGCTCAAGAAACATGACGGCTTGATCGACGACTTGCGGAGCTTGGCGGCTCGCGGCGTGCCGGTGTTGTGCTTGGCATCGGCCGACGGTGAGTTCGGTTTCACGAGCGACAAGCCACTGGCGGCAGCGGTGCAATTGCGACGAGCCGACGTGATTCGCGATCTCGACAAGCGGCTGGACACGGCTTGGTGGCCGACCGGTGCTTCGCAACTTCAAGGCTTGGGCGTGACATCCGCGTCGGATGAAGTTGTGGCCGAAGTGTCGGACAAGGCGAGCTCGTGGCCGTGGTGCGAATGGCGGTTTGATCGCACAACGGGCGAATCAACTCGCTGCGTGTGGTGTGGTTTCGGGATCGTGACCGCCTGGGACGACGGACCAACGCCGCGATATCTGTTTGCGAAACTTTTAGAGCGACTTTCAGAAACCCCAAACGGTGAATGAGGGGTCGGGTCTACGATGTTTCGATTTTGGCGGGAGCAGACTTGATTCGCAGGTCCAACCTTAGCCCCACCAAAATCGAAACATCGTAGACCCGACCCCGGACACACAAACCACCCTTCTCAGGAGAAATCAGCATGGTCTCATTCTCAATGGAACGCCGAAAATGGCTGGCGTGTGCCAGTGCGCTCTGTGTCGCTCTGTCGTCGCCTGGCCAAGCTCTGTCTGAGGACAAAGACAAGCCAACGGCCAAGCAGGCCGCTCCCGTGCCGACGGCGATCGTCACGTTTCAAGACCGCGGCGGCAAAGACAACAAGCTGACCGGAGCCAAGGTGACGGATCTGCTGTTCGCGGAGCTGGTCGCCAAGCCGGAGATGTATCTGGTCGATCGCGAAGAGCTGTCGAAAGTGCTCGCCGAGCACGAGATCAATCTGTCGGGAGCCGTGAATGTCGATCAGGCGATCCAGGTCGGGCAACTGACCGGAGCGAAGATCATCGTCACCGGCAGCGTCGTCGCGGTAGAATCGAATCTGTACCTCGTCGCGAAGATCATCGGCACCGAGACCACGCGCGTGCTCGGCGCGTCCGTGAAGGGCAAGACCGACGATGACCTCGGCCGCATGGTCGAGAAACTGGCGGACGAGATTGCCGAGACGATCAGCACGAAGTCCGATCTGCTCATCGCCAAGCCGGTGACGAAAGAGGATCGGCTGGCCACGTTGAAGAAAGCGTTGGGCGACAAGAAGCGACCGTCCGTCGTGGTCTCGGTGAAGGAGAAGCATGTGACACAAGTCGTCATCGACCCGGCGGCTCAGACCGAGTTGGAATGGTACGCCAAGGAAACCGGCTTCCCGGTCGTCGATCGTTTTGAAGGTGACAAATCGGACGCCGACATCCTGTTGGTCGGCGAAGGTTTTTCTGAGTTTGGTGGACGCTTCGGGAACCTCGCGTCGGTGAAAGCTCGTCTGGAAGTAAAGGCCATCGACCGCCGCACCGGCCGAGTGCTCGCCGTCGATCGACAGACGACCGTGGCTCTCGATCTCACCGAACAGATCGCCGGCAAGACCGCGTTGCAAGAGGCCGCCGCCAAGATCGCCGAACGAATGCTGCCGAAGCTGCTTGATCCTGAAGGAGACAAGAAGGGCAAAGGGAAAAAGAAATAGAACTGTGAAACCGCAACGTAGCCCTGTCGCTCCGCGACAGGACAGCCGTGAAGCCAATCAATTGTGATGGAACATTTGGCTTTCCCGTCGTGGAGCGACAGGGCTACTTTTGCGCAGGAAAACCCAGATGGCAACGATGCGTCTCCTGCTAACAACGGCATTCATTCTGTGGCTGGCGACGACCTCGCGAGCGGCCGACGAATTAAATCGTTGGGCGATCGTGGCTTCAGCAGACGTGCAGAAGACTGGATTGGCAGATCTCGTCTTGGCTGAGGCCAGCAAGCTCGAACGGATCGAGTTCGTCGAACGCGACGCATTGGATCGCGTGGTCAAGGAACTGGAATTGGAGTCGCTCGCAGGGAGCGGCGGGGTGTCTCAGCGGATGAATGCCGGGCGGGCTCTGAGAGCCGATGCACTGGTCTTGCTGACATCCGTCTCGAAGGCGGAGTCGAGTCGATTGCGAGTGGTCGTCTGCGATGCACGTCAGGGAACGCGACTCGCAACCTTCGAGACCGAGGTTGAGAAGGCATCGCTCGATCGAACGGCGAAATCCGTCGTGGCGGAAATCGCTCGCGTCCGCGACCATTTTGCCGACGGGGTGCGGTTGGTGGTCGGAGTGACTCCTTTCGTGTCACGGAACTTGGAGCATCGGCACGATCACTGCCAATCTCGTTTCGCCGAACTGCTGGCCAACTCGCTGACGTCGCAACGGGGCGTCGCGGTGATCGAGGTCGAGGAAGCCCGCGCGATCTTGAAAGAACGCGCGCTGCACGCGGAAGAGGCGGTCACTCGCCGCGTGCCGTTCATCGTCAGCGGTCAGTTCCGCATGACATCACGCGACGGCGCGAGTGAGCCGGATGTCGAACTGACGATTGAACTCACGTCGGCCAAGTCCGTGCAAAAGCTGCCGGTGCGAACGATCGAACTGTCACGGACGCCGCAATGGCTCGTCGGAGACTTGTCGCTCGAGTTGCTCAAGACGAGCGGCGGGACGTTTGAACCGCTCGATGCCGAGACGCAACAAGTGGCCCTCATCCGACAGGCGAACTCGTTCAGTCAATTGGGCGACTGGCGCCGGTCGCTGGGGCTGCGAGAAGCGGCACTCGTGCTCGATCCGGTCAACGCGGAACAGCGCGTGCGACTGATTCTGGATTATCAGGTTTGCTTTACGCGCGACTTCGCTCGGCTGTGGTCGTACCAGGTCCCTCCCGACGAACGAGCATTGCTGATCGAGCAGGCGACGGATCAATTCATTACCGCTCAAGAGCATCTCGAATACGTGATTCGCAATCGGCAAATCAGTCACGGCGAGGCTGTGAGGCTCCTCCGACGGCAGTCCTGGGAAGGGCCAGGCGATGGGCAATTGTTGATCCCTATGCCGGGCAAAGAAGCTGCGGAACGGTTGCGGCTTCGGCGAGTTCTCGATGCGGACGAACGATTTCTGTCTGACAGTTTCATGGAAGTCGTGAAGTTGCCGGAGTCGCCCACGATGCCGACGATCATTCAGCCGCGGCATCATGAGTTCGAAAAACCGTGGTGGACTGTGTTGCTCAACCGAGCACTCAAGCAGGTGCAGATCCGTGAGTTCGACGCGCACAGTTTGAAGTTCATGAAGCGCGTGCTGACCGAGATGGTTCCGGAAGACGTCGCCTATCCGGAGCCGTTGTCCCATTTGGCGTACGCTGGCAGATCGCTGAGCAACGACGCCCAAAAGGATGAATGGCGAAAGTTCCTCACCGAGTTGGCGACCTCGAAATCATCGCTCGCTTCCTTCTTCGGTAGGGCACAGTTGCGGGAAATTTCGAGTGGGGGTCTTCGAGCTCTAGGGACTTCCGACAAGGCGGAGCTGCAGGCATCGATTCGCAGCGCTGAAGCGATCCTCCGGGATTTCGAGGGACGGCGTCCCATCGGAGACAACGGAGTGGAAGGGGTGCGAAGCGCGCGCGATCACACCAAGAGGTATCTCGACCAAACTCCGCACGTCAATGCGCCAGAACCTCGGGTCGAAGGTTCGCTGGGAAGGCTGCACTTTCAACCGCTGGACTGGAAGGTGACGTCAAGCACTGCAGGCACTGATCCGAAGAAGCTCGTAGTCCCGATACTCCAAAACATGTGCCGCTGCGGGGACGAGCTGGATGTCCATTGGACGCAGAAGTCGCTGTTCTTCATGAATCGGCCCGGCGAATTGCGATTGCTGCCGTTCACCGAACATCGCGGCTGGGCGCAGCACGGGACTTTTTCGCACGTCACCTGGGACGGTGAAAACGTGTGGCTGGTCGTCGTGGGCCGAGGCATTTTCGTGCTGAACCGGAATGGCGATGTCGTCACGCAATTCCACAAGGAGACGCCAATGCCGGGAATCGACGCCGGCTTGCAGATGCTCCCGCTGGCTCCGCGACGCATGCTGGTGGTCGGAAGTTTCGGCGAGCATCACCGCGCGTGGTGCGGCGTCTTAGAGGTCTCCGACACGCATCAGCCCTCGGTGCGAATCGTGCATGAAGCCACACGAGTCTTTGCCAATCGTCCGAAGGCCGAAGTGGAAGCCGACATTGGGACCGCTTTCGTTCCGCAGTGGATTCATCGCGTTGAGCGTCGCGACGCATCGCCGCTGGCGTTCGTCGGACGCAGCCGTTGTGCCAATGCGCTGGCGATTGATTTGGACTCGTTCGCCGTCTCATTGGTGCCGTTCTACCCGCGAGCCTTTCCCGGCAACGAATCCCACTTCCGCCAGAACGGCCGCTTCGTGAATCAGGGCACGGAGGGAGTCTTTGCGTATCAACAGTTGGAATCGGGTGCTGTCGCGGACGAGAAGCGACTCATCTATCGCACGCACCCTTACGCGCAGTTGCTCGTCCTCGGCGACCGAGCCTACGTCAGTGGCCCCGTGTGGTGGAGTCTCCACACGACATCACTTCAGACCGAGCGGCTTCTGCCGGGCACGACGGAGTTGCCCGAGCCCTACCGCAGTTTGAGACACGGAGTCTCGGCCCACTACGGCCTGATCGGCTTTCGGCGGTATGTCCCGCCGAAAGAGATCGGTGTGCCAACCATCTTCCAGATCACGGTCGCAGATGAGGCCACCTCCCCCGCAAGCCGATGAAGGGTCACGAACATGTTGCGAACGTTTTTGATCGTCGTCGCGTTTGGATCAGCTCTGCTGACTGTAAACGATGTTGCCGTCGCCGCGCCGAAAACGACGATCGCGCTCACCGTGACCCGCCCGGCCGCAGCCAATGAGGCCGATCACAAGCTCACCGACAGTCTGGTCGCGCTGCTGGAATTGCAGGTGCTCGAAGACGACAGCCTCTCCGTCGTCGAACGACGGCAGATCGACCTCGCGCTGCAAGAGTTGGCGTTGAGCCGCAGCCGCTCGGCCGCCGAATCACTGCAACTCGGCAAATTGGCAACGGCCGATCTCCTCGTCATGCTGGAGCTTCGCCCGCCAGATCGGAAGAACAAAAACGAAAATCCGTCCGCGGTGCTGCGTGTCGTCGAAGCTAAGACGGCGGCGATTCGGGGAATCAACGTGGCGAGTGACGTTGATGCAACCTCACTGGAAGACATTGCCGAGCAATTCGCGCGGTACGTCGTGACCGTCATTCGCGAGCCGCAGACGCCCATGATCACGGTGGCCGTTGCGCCGTTTGAAAGCGTCGGCCGATTCGATCGGCTGCGTCCATTGGAGTTGGGGATTCGCGACCTCGTGACGGCAAGACTGCTGAAACACATCGGCGTTGATGGTCGAAGGTCGAAGGTTGATGGCAAAGTCAAACCCTCAACCATCGACCCTCAACCATCGACTTTTCAGGTTCTTCAGCGATCCAACCTCGAACACCTCTTGCGCGAGCTGGACCTGATTCAATCGGGCATTGCGGACATAGACCATTTGCCGCGAACACTGCCCAATCGCGAGGCGGCGTTTCTGATCAAAGGGGAAATCGACGAGCGGCAAGTCGATGGCAAGTTCACGATCGTCGTGCGTGGCGAGCTACGTCATGCGGCGAGTGCCAAGGTGCGCGCGTCGTTTGAATTCCAATGCCCGCCCACCGAGCTCGAAAAGCAACTGGCCGCGCGGGTCGATGAACTCGCGAAGCCGCTGGGCAATTTCGATCCGTCTCACATTAGTGCCGACACCGGCCCCCATGGTCACGAGTATCACTCGCTGAGAAGCCTCGCTCTCCGTGACTTGCATCGGTTTCGGCGGATCAGTCCGACGGACCACGGCCACCGGACGTTTGCTTTGACGGTGAAGGCGTCGCAGGGAAACACTCCACGTCTGGTCAAACCGGACACTTCGCTGGGCCAAGCGCTGTTGAAAAAGTCGATTGATCGGCTGGAGTCGTCGCTGTTCCTGCACCCCGAAGATGCCGAAACGGCGTACGCGCTCGGCTTCTGTTTCTCGATTCATCAACCGGGAATTTATCAGCCTAATCGAGCGGACGAACTGTTCCGCAAAGTGGCTTCGATGCAGCCGCAGAGCGAACTGGCGGCGCTGGCGCTGGTGTTCTTGAGCGAGCTGGCCTTCGATGATCAAGAGGGACGTTTCGATCCGTTACCAAGTAGCCACACTCGCCAGAGTGTGGGTTCCCACGTTCTGGCGAACGTGGCTACGGCGCGATCGGCTCGTGACACGGCGGCCGAGCGGTTGTGGTTCGCCTTTGAACGAATGCCGGCCGAGTTTCGGGATTCTCGCTGGCCGCGAATGCTGGAACTGTTCGCGCCGTTGCAGCGGTCGCCCGAACAAAACGCGGCTCTGCTGGAAAAGTTAGTTCCGTTGACCGAGCAGGCGGACGACAAGCATCGGCACCCGTTGGCCAGTGAGGTGAAATCGCTGGCGGTCCGATTGGCGACTCAATCGTTGAAACTTCCCAACCTGAAGGCGATCGCGATTGAGACATTTCAGCGCTGGGCGAAAAGTTCCGATCCCCAATTGACAGTCGTCGGCCGGCAAGGTTTGGCGGAGCTCGGTGTCGTCGCCAAGGATCACCTGGCGGCAGCGGAACAGTACGAAGAAGCCGCCGCCACCATGTCGGAGTTGACGTCCTTCAAGGATCGCCATACGCGCGGCGTGCTGCTCGTGAGAGCGGCCACGAATTACCGGCGAGCGAAGCAACCAGAACGGGCGCTGAAGTTGTTGCAGTCGTACCAGCCTCCCCCATCGGCCGGAACGGCTTCAAATCTGTTTGGCATGCACGGCTATGAAATCGGCGCCTGCTACGAAGCGCTCGGCGATCCGCAGTCGGCGTTGGCGGCGTACCTGCGGGCGGTTGAGGAGTGTCGCGGCATCTCCGCGAATTCTGATCTGACGGAACGAGTCATCGCGCTGGGTGGCGTGCCGCTGCGAGACGATCGTGATGTCGATGTGAAATACATCACGCGCGAAGACCAGCGGCCACTACGAACGACCGCGCTGGCCACGGACGGACGTCGGCTATTCTTGGGAGGAGTCGTATTCCCTCAGCCGCGAGCCGACGCGACGAACAACCAACCTTTCTTCGGAGGAGTTGGCGTCGCGGCCTTTGATCCCGATTCGGAAACTTGGGAGTCACTGAATACGGATCTGCCCGTCACGGCCTTGAAACTGCGGGGTCGCGAACTGTGGATCGGCACGCATGATCGCGGCGTGTGGCGCTACAACCTCGATTCGCGCCAGTGGCGTTCATTCGGCAAGAACGAAGGACTGCCGGACCTGCACGTCGAGTCGATCGCATTTGAGTCCGACCGTAGGCTGGCCGCCCCCGGGCGCAAACAAACAGGCGAGCCGGGCGGCGTTAGCCCCCGGACGATCGACGATTCGCGCAGTCCGGGAGCTAACGCCACCCGGCTCGCCAAAGACACGCGCGACGTCGGTGCTGACGTCTTCATCGGAGTCGGTTCGGCGGCGGCTGGCGGATTGGTCCGCATCGACGAGCATGGAACGGTGCATCTCTTTGATGGACCGGATGCTCCGACAGCCGCGCCCACGCACTTGATGGTCACCGACAAAGAGTTGCTGGCCCGCACGTTGATGACGGTTCACCGCTGGTCTTGGGAAACGCAGACCTGGACGAAGCTGGTCAACCGAACGCGTGGCGCATTGGGAATCGCGTGGCGTTTGTTCGCGGGAAAGTCTGGCATTTGGGCAAGCTGCTACGGCCGCGAGTTGACTCGTTGGGAAGCCGACGACGAAACGAATTCCGTCTTCAAGCCCAGTTGGTATTTCGTCCCCGGAACGAAAGCCGGTTACCTCGTGAACTTCGTGGCCGAGCGAGGCGACGAAGTGTGGTTCGGCGGCGGGCAATGGGAACATTTCAATAGTTCGGGCCTGTATCGGATCAATCCAAAGACCGGCGTGTTTCACAAATTCGGTCCCGCCGACGGCTTTAAGACGGTTCACGCCCATTCGATTTTCGACGGCCTATGGCTGGGCGACCGCCTGTGGCTGGCGACGTCGAACGGGCTGTGCGTGGTGACGCCGCGCGAGTGATTTAGGTAGCCACGCTCGCCAAGAGCGTGGGGACATTCGCAGGAAACCCACGCTCTTGGCGAGCGTGGCTACGGAATGGGGAATGCCATGAGGATCGCGATCGCTTTCGTCGCCGAAGTCGTGAGACTTCGATCCGAACTCTCACGAGTTCGGCTACGTCACTCTCATCGCAGATTGATCGCGTGTTGTTTGGTCCTGCTCGGATCAAACATCGCGAGCGCGGCCACGCGCGTGGCTCTGTTGAACGGCGAAGGGTCTGACCAGATTGCGAACGTCATGGACTTGGCACAGGTCGCGCTCAGCAAGGAACCGGAGATTGAACTGCTGGATCGGGCTCTGATTCGGCGCGTGCTGGAAGAGCAGAAGTTGTCGCTATCTGGCGTCGTTGATGCGAGTCAGGCGATTGCCGTCGGAAAATTGTTGACGGTCGATTTGGTGGCGGTCGTTGAGGCGTCGCCGGGGAAAGACAGCGACCAAGTGCCGGGACTGGTCATCTTCGATTCTCGGACGGGCGTTCGATACTGGAACGCCACGTTGCCGATCGCTGCGACGGAATTGGAACGGGCGGCCGAGTTGATTGTGGTTGCCGTGCGGACGGCGCATCACAAGCGTGAGGGTCGTACTCCCGCGTTTCATACGGTTGGAGTGATGACCGTCCGCAATGCGGATTTGCCGCGGAGTCAGGACGCACTTTGCGAAACGGTTGGTTTGCTGGTTGAACGTGGCTTGTCGCGGTCTCCCGACTTGGCGGTGCTGGAGCGGCGGCGGTTGGCACACGTCAACGAAGAACGAGCGCTGCCGGTCGTTGACCCGCCCAAGGATTTGCTGGCTTCGTTGACGACGATTGATTTGGAGATTTCACGCGGTGAGGGCGGGCGCGGGTTGAAGGGAACTGCGCTGATTTCAAATCTCAAATCTCAGATTTCAGAGAACAAATTGAACGTCACAGTGACGATCGCTGAATCGAACGGTGTATTACTAGCCGAAGCGTTGCTGCAAAAACTGATTGCCGAATTGAAAGCCGCGCCGGCGGTGACGGCGGCTGACCCGAAATTGGAAGCTCGCCGGTTCGATGCGGAGGCGATTCATCATTACGGTCATCAACGTTGGGGGGACGCGGTACGAGCGGCGGAGGCGGCTTGGGCTCTCGATCCGACGAATGAAGATTTGGGCGAGCGGCTGTGTTTGTACCTGGTTCATTACGCGAAGTTCCTGTTCTGGCCGGAGCGGCACAACATTGTTTCTGTCAGCAGCGAGCGGTTTTGGATGGACGCGCAGGTCGAAGACGCGGTGCTTGACACGCTGCTGACGCACGCCAGTCGCGCGATCGAGATCAACGCGCGATTGACTCGGCCATCGGCACATTGGGTCACGTTCAATCAGCCACTCGGTTATCTGGGCGATCGGCTGCGTGGGCTGCGGAATGCGTCGGAATCGCCGAGGAAGAAACGGATCGACGAGGTCTTGCAGGCGTTCCGTCAGCGCGGACTGGATTACATCGCGGGCTTGGCGGCGAAGGCTGGGGCGGACCCGAACCTGCTCGACAATTATGGGCTGAATACGTTGCACGAGTTGAATGTCATCCGCGCGGCTTCGGTCGATACCGAGCAGTACGCTCGCGCGATCGGCCAGATTTCCGAACGTTGGCTGGCGGTCACGAAGAATTGGCAGCCGCAGTTCAACACGACCGACGGCGCGGCGGGGTTGGACATGTTGCTGTCGTATTTCGTCGGGCCAAACACTTGGACCGGCAAGCTCGATGAGCCGGTGTTCGCACGGCTGATGACATCACAGCACGCGGCGATGCGAACGCACTCGCGGCCGATCGTGCGGTTGTACGGAGTGCTGGCTCAGCTTCGAGGCGAGGTATTGCTCGGAACGATCTCGGAGGACGAGGGGCAACGCCGCTTCGCCGCCGAGTACCGGCAGTTGGCTCAGGAGATTGTCACGTCGCCGGAACCTTGGGATGCGGAGCGGACTCGGTACACGGTTTACGAAGCGTGGCCGGGAGCGCTCGACGCGATGCCGGGCAAGACGAACGACGAATTCGTTGCACGCGAAGCGATCGCCTTCTGCGAGTTCATGCTGGCTCGCTTCGATCTGCATGGCAAAGTCATGGGCATCGCAGTGAATGCCGCGAGCGACCGCAAGCAATCGGAGTTGTTTGAGAAGGCGCTGTTTGTTTTGGACTCGCCGCATTTTCGCGAACCGCCCGAAGAGCGGGCACGATTGAAGAACAACTATCAGGCCGCGCTGACCGACTGGCGGCAACACCATCCGGATGCCGCGGCAGAACCGCCGTCGCGGCCGTGGTCGCAGGCGACGAAGGTGTTTGACTTGGGTCGGTTTCGGCAATTGAGCGAATTGGTCGGGATGATCGTGATCGAGGACGACGCTTATTGTGTCGCGACGAAGGTGGAAGGGGCGCAGCGTGAGTTGCAGCTCGTCCGAGTGCCGTTGTCGGGCGGCGAGGCGTCATTGCTGGCGAAGACCGAATTGAAACTTTCCGTCGCGACGCGGCCGACTTTTTTCGCGACACAACTCGTCACGTCGATGTGCGTTGAAAAGGAGACGCTCTTCGTCGCCACCGACGGAGCCGGGATTGTGATGTTCCCGCTGGCCAACGGCACGCCGCGTCGCATTGGCGTGGACGAGGGACTGCCGACCAACAACGTTCGGTCGGTTGCCGTGTTGGATGGGAAAATCTATGCGGGAATCGGCGACGGTTATTTGATCGCGTATGACCTCGCTCAAAACCGGTGCGACGTGCTGGCCTCCAGCCGCCGCAAACAAAAGCTCTCGCCGTTTGACGACCGGAAGCCGTTTCGCGTCCCGATGCTGATCGCCGACTCGGCGCGGAAGCGAATCGTGTTCGCGATCGGCGACCACTTGTGGCAACTGACTCCCGCCGATGGCCGCTTCACGGAGTTGCTCAACATCGTCGAAGCAGATCAGGGAACCTGGGGGCCGAAGCTCAGTGGCGACAACATCGTGTGGACCGGCCCGCTGCGCGGCGACCGAGTCGTGATTTCCAACATGTCATGCACGATCGAGGTCGATCTCGCCCGTGTTCAAGCCAAGGTTCTGCGCTCACCCGACGTGGGAAACTTCTTGATGGAATCGCCGCCGCTGGTGGTGGATGGATTTCTGTGGTCGGCGAGTCCCTTCGCTCGGCTGTCGTTGGATCGGCACGAGTACACGAAATTGCCGTCGCCCGATAACGGATCGGAGCGGTTTGCTCCGCGCGTCGGTTTTGATCTGCTGGCCAACGGGCGGCAATTTGTCGCGGCAGACTCGCGCACGATCTGGCGACTGGATTTGGGAACGGGCAGCCCGGTGAACAAGTCACCTGATGGCCAAGTCGCTCGCGCGACAATGCCGAATGCTTCCGCACGTTCCACGCCGTACGTTCCGTTGGCGAAGTGCCTCGTGAAAGCGTTGATTCAGACGGAAGACAAAGTCCGATTGGATGCCGAGCAGTGTGCTGTCTTATTTCAGTCATTCCAGAATCCGTCGGATCGCAACGGCGAGACCGTTTACGGCAATTCGTCGGGGCTGCGAGTCAAACTTGATGGAGGACTCGCCCAGGCCGAGATGCAGCCGGGCATGATCTCGCTCGGCATTCTCGCGCCGGGATATGCGCCGGCCATCGTCGGACTGCGCGAAGGGAAGGCTAAAGAAACGCTCGACCTGGGAACGATCACTTTGAAACGAGGCTTCGATTGGCGATTCACGATCC
The DNA here is from genome assembly GCA_945893045.1 of Planctomyces sp. SH-PL62. Taxonomy (GTDB): domain Bacteria; phylum Planctomycetota; class Planctomycetia; order Planctomycetales; family Planctomycetaceae; genus SXKJ01. The sequence goes on along the minus strand of CAMDEA010000004.1, from coordinate 102,176 downwards.
AGAACGACGTGGGCCAGCCGGTTCCGAACGCGGAAGTCTCGGCTGTCTGCCGTTTCACGGAAGTGGCGACGAGTACAGCCAGCGGCGCAGACGGCGCGGCGCGGTTGCCTCACGCGGCAGAAGCGGAGTACTCGTTGATCGTGCGTGCTCCCGGACATCAACCGATGGCGTTTGCCAAAGTCCCCGCGCGAGCCGATCGCGTCACGACGTTGAAGTTGTTGCGTGCTCGACCGACAACCGGAACCGTCGTCGATGAAAACGGCAAGCCGGTTGCCGGGGCACGGCTGATCTTGAAGTCCGGCAGCTATGGCGTCGGCAATGGACGCGAGATTGCCAAGACCGATGCCAACGGCCGGTTCGTGCTCGATCAACTGAAAGACGCACAGCACACGATCCATGTGGAAGTCGAAGATCGAACGCGGTTCGGCCGGACTGACGTCACCGGCGGGCAAACGGATCAAGTTTGGAAGCTGCTGCCGCTGATTCGCCTGTCGGGCCGAGTCATCGGGCTGAGTCCCCAAGACCGGCGGCAATTGAAATACAGTCAACGCATTCTTAACGAACGAGGCCAACCGGCGGTGTCGCTCTTCAGTGGTGAAATCAATCTCGACGCGGAAGGTCGATTCCGCATCGACGACCTGATCCCCGGTGTGATCCAGTTGGAAGGCTTTCGGAGGTTCTTTGAAGTCGAGCTTCCGAAAACGAACGATGACTATGTGATCGACCTCGCGGCTCCGATGCCGACGCAGCCGATTCCGACCGCTCCCGCCAAAGTCGCCGTGCCGTTCGCATCGACAACGCCGAAGACCTGCATCGTTCAAGCCACGATCGTCACCGAGGATGACCAACCGCTCGGAAGCGATGGCACCTGCTGGATCAAGTCGCACTCGGGGCCATACACGTCGGGCAAGGAAACTCACTACGGCTCGGTTTCGGGACAAGGCCCGTCCATTCGAACTGGCAAGCTCGCGGCACGCGTCGATGCCGGGATGATTTCAGCCTGCATCACCGTGCCGGGTTACGCTCCAACGATCGTGGAACTCAAAGAAGCGAAGCCGGGCGAGACGCTCGACCTGGGGACGATCACCTTAAAACGTGGCTTCACCTGGAATGTCGCCGTGCTCAACGACGCCAACCAACCGGTGCCGAACGCCGAAGTCGCGGCCGTGTGTCGCTTCGGAAACTTTCCCATCAAACTCGCTTCCGACGCCGAGGGGCAAGTTCGTTTGGACCACGCTGCCCAGGACGAATACACCTTCACGATCCGCGCTCCCGGACATCAGCCGACGGGCGGGATCAAACTCCGTGCCGTCGAAGGTGAACCAGCGAAGCTCAAAATCCCGCGAGCACAACCGACTTCGGGACGAGTCGTGGATGAGAATGACCAGCCAGTCGCCGGCGCGCCAATCCTGCTGTTGTACGATCGCATCGGAAGCTACTACCCGAACGCGAGAGAAATGACGAAGACCGACCCCGACGGAAAGTTCGTGCTCAATCAACTCGCCGACAAGCTGCCCTGCACGATGCGTGTCGATGTCGATGGCAAGCCGCGTCTCGTCCTGACGAATGTCGAAGGTGGGAAGGCCGACCAAGTCTGGAAGCTCCTGCCGTCGCTGACCCTTTCGGGACGAATCGAAGGACTGACCGCCGGCGGCGATCGGACTTTGCGATTCGACCAACACTGCAAAGATCACCGAGGCAACCTCTCGGGCAGCTTCTTCAGCGGCGTCACCAAAGTCGACGCCGATGGCAAGTTCCAGATCGAGGGCCTGCTGCCAGGAAAGATTCGCCTCACGGGCTTTCGCCGGTACACCTACGTCGACTTGCCCAAATCGCGCGACGACTTTGTGCTTGATCTCAACGTCCCCGAACCCAGCCAGCCGAACAAAACTTTGACGCCACGCCCGGAATCGAAATGAATCGGCTCAACTCATCGTTCAATCTTCAGACCCATTGATGAACATGACCAAATCGCGACTTCTCACCCTTTGCGTCTGGATCGGTTTGTTGTGCCGAGTCGTCGCCGCGCCTGCGGACGAACCCCACTTCCGACGCTGGGCGGTGTTGTCCGCGCCGGAGGTCGCCGCCACAGGTCTGCCAGACTTGCTGACGGTGGAGCTATCGCAGAAGTCGTTTGAGTTGGTGGAGCGCGAACAAATAGAGGCCGTCGCGAAGGAGATCGAACTCTCGAAGTTGCTTGCCGCGGACGGCGCGGCGCGGCGTCTGAAGGTCGGCCAACTGGTGAAGGCCGATGCGCTCGTGTTGCTGTCGTTGGTCGAACACGACAAAAAGAGATTCGTGAAGCTGGTCATCAGCGATTGCCGTTACGGCTCGCGATTGCGGTTGGAGCACTTTCCGTTTCCAGCCGACGGCGTGGAACTCTTGGTGCAAAAAGTCTGCGGCGCGGTTGAGGAGTCACGCAAACGATTCGCTGGTGGCGTCGGCAGGATCGTGGCGGTGTTACCGTTTGTTTCTCGGAATCTGACGCACGATTTCGATCACTTGCAAGCGGGCTATTCGGTCTTGCTACAGACTTCGCTCGCGGACGCTCCGGGGATCGCTGTGTTGGAGGTCGAGGAGGCTCGGCAGATTCTCCGCGAGTTGAGTTTGACGGGAACAGTCCTGGGAGAGCGTCGCGTGCCGGTGTTCGTCGAGGGGGAATTTGAAGTGTTGGGGACCGCCAAGAAGAACTCGTTCCGTCTGGCCGTGGACGTCGTTGGAGCGAAGGCAGATCGCCAGCGAATCGAAAAGTCAGGACTGACCTCGGACGAAGTGATCAACCACCTGACACGGAGTCTCCCCACGAGCCTCTTGCAGTTGATGGAGACCACTCATGGCGCTCCGTTGTCGCGCGAGCAGCAGTTTGAGCGGTTGGCTCAGCGTGCTCAGGTCATGGCTGAGGCCAATAGCTTCCGGCATTCGACGGAACTCCGAGAAGCCGCTTTGTTGCTGCAACCGCAGGATGTGGGTGAGCGGATTGCGTTGATTCAGGAAAGCTTGCTGCTGTCCTTAAAGTTGAATCACGGTGACGAGATTCACGCGGGTGAAAAGTATCAGTTCCAAGATCACCAAAAGCTGTTCGAAATCGCGGGGGGCCATTTGGACTTTCTGTTGTCGAATCGCTTGGTGAATCGCATCGAGGCCGCGTACCTGTTGAGGTCGATGTCCGAGAGCACCGGATTTCTGTTTGCGTTTCGAGCCGCTCGCCAGCCGCTGCCGTCGGAGGCGGTTTATCATCAAATCGGCGGACGACTCTGGCCGCTTCTCTCTCAACTGGATTTTCAGCTTCGTGATGGCCAGCTTCATCCGCGATTTCGAGACCGGTCCAACGTCAATCCGCGAGCACCTGTCTCACGGTATTTGCAGCAGCATCTCTGTGCGAAAGTCGCCATCCGCTGGGAACAGGCTTGGATCGAAAGTCAGATTCCTGAAGGCCGGAAAGTGCCCGGTGATTCCAAGCTCTGGCTGAACCATGTCGAGCGGCTGTTTGACGAAGTGTTTCCACAGGATTACCCGCTTGCGGAAGCGCTGGAATTGGTGGTGAAAACGCTTCCCGACACGCTCACCCGATTGAAGGTTCCAGACTCCGAACAGTCGGACTTCTTGAATCGCCTGCGGAAGCAGAAAGGGGCGGCTGGCTGGTGCGGGCGAGTCGGCGAATTATCCGCGAGGGGAGACTCCGCCAAAACTCCGGCCGACATGCAGTCGTTGCTGAACGAGTTGCTCCGCTTGCGTGCAGAGTTCACGAAAATGCTGGCGGCTTCCGAGTGCGACGACCGAAACTCCGCCGAGTTTGCGGTGCTCCGAATCCTGGAGACCTTGGAAGATCGTTGGAGTCGCAAGCGGTTGGTGATGGAATCTCCCAAAGGAAAAGGTGCAGGCGAAGGGCTTGTCAAAAAACATTCACTGCCTCGAAACCTCATTCCTGAGCCTGCTCCGCAGCAGCGAGTTCTATTCCGTCCGTTAGGCATTCCGGCTCCGTGGATTGGTTGGAAACGTTGCCATGATTCGCTCGATGTCGCTTGGACGCACACACGGGTGGATGTCATTCAGCCCGGCAAACCACCGCGGACGATCTTCTCGGTCAACCTTCCCGATCGGCTGATTGAGCCAACTTGGGACGGCGAAGTGTTCTGGATTCCGTCGATTCAAAAAGGGATCCAATTGATTTCTGCCACCGGTGAAACCGTCGCGAAGCTGCCACTGGCACCGGCCGGGAATCAGCCGAGTGTCAGCGATGCCAAAGAGGACGTGTCGAACACGCTGCCTCGATTCGACGCCGTCGCGACGTTCCCGGAGACCGCTTGGAAGCTGAATCGTGGACCGTGGCCGACCGAGTATCAGGGACTGCTGCCGCTGTGGCCCATCGCACCAGGACGCTGTTTGGCACTTGGTCTGATCGGCCGCGAAAAGCGCGTTTGGATCGCCGAACTGCGACGGACCAAGGCGAATCCCAAGAGCGTCACGGCTCGGGTCATTCACACGGCCGGCGTCTCTTTCGATCCGACGGCGATGACGGACTCCCACTGCACGTTCAAGCCGAAGTTCGCATTTGAGCTTCGTCGAGATCCTCAACGCACGCTGCTGATCGGCCGAACGGTCGGCATCCAAGACTTACCACCGCTGTTGATCGATTTGCAGACGCTGAGCGTCAGCGTCCCCGCAGCCGAGCCAACACCGAAGCTGTCTCACGATTTTTACATCACCAGCGGAGATCGGGTTCTGGGAGTTGGGACGACCGCATTGGATTTGCTCGTTCCCGGCGAGTCGTTGGACTCCGATTGGAAAAGGTCGCAGCCATTTCCGAATCAACGTTACGGGGATCGCCTCTGGGGGGTTCAGCCGAGGTCCACTCCGTTCCAAGATGCCGCTGGTCGAGCGGTGATCCCCAACCGGCATTGGTCTCGCGTGGACCTCCAGCGGGAAACGATCGAGGAACTCACGACGCAGGCTTTGCCGTTTCATCAGCGGTTCCAGTTTTGCGCGGCCTCGGCGGTTTACGGAGTCGTGGCCTGGAATCTTCGTGACCAACTCTACCAGGTCTTGATCGACCAACCCTGGGACGAGTGGAACAAGATCGAAAACGAATTCCCGTTTGTCCCCAAGACTCGCCGCCAGGAACATGCGGCGGCGGTGCAGCGCATTCAGGAGTTGGGCGGACGAGTCGGCACTCACTGGGGGTGGAGCCAACGATTCAACATCAACAGCACCGCCGAGCAAACCTGGGAAACCATCGTCTACTTGCCAGCCCAGTGGCGGGGAGGGGATGAACAACTGGCGTTGCTGAAAGACTTGCATCAACTCGCCGACGTGCGGTTGGTTCAAGCGCCAATCACCAATGCGGGGATGCGAACCATCGGACAACTGGCTGCGGTGAATCAACTGCGGCTTGTCGAAACCAAGATCACCGACGAAGGACTCGCGTTCCTGAAATCACCGTCCAAGGTGGTTTTCCTGCACTTGGAAGGGACCACCAACGGAAACGGTTTTTCGGATCAAGGCTTGGAGCATGTCCGACACCTCAGCAATCTGCGGACGTTGTTTGTGTACGGCCCGGCGTTCACCGACGACGGACTGAAAGCCCTTGCTCAATGCAAAGCATTACGTGGAATTCACGGAGTCAGCACGACCATTTCACCTCAAGGCAAAAAACACCTCGTCACAATTCCCGATCTTCAATTGAGCGATCATTCCAGCTTTCCAAATCCTGCGGGGACGGAAACGGAGTGATTTGTCCGCGATCGTTCGCGATCCGTTCCCTCATAGACTGAGAATCCCGCGTCATGCTCACCAAGTACTTCAGGCTGCGATTCGCCGCGGTCATTGTCTCTGTCCTGGCCCCGCAACTTGTGTCCCCGGCGGACAAACTTGCCAGTCCCGTTTCCTTTCAGCGTTGGGCGGTCTTGGCGTCTCCGGCGGTGCGGGATGCGGGGGTGTCGGACTTGCTGGTGGCGGAGCTTTCCAAACGCAAGTTGGAATTGGTCGAGCGCGAGCAGTGGGACGCGATCGCTCGCGAGGTGGAGCTGACCAAGCTCTTCGGAGCGGATGGGGCGGCTCAGCGCTTGGATGTCGGGCAGCGGTTGAAAGCGGATGCGCTCGTGCTGTTGTCGTTGGCCGAGCAGGACGGCAAGAAGTCGGTCAAGTTGGTTGTCTGCGAATGCCGCTACGGATCGCGATTGAAATTGGAACAGTTTGAACTCGCGGCCGATCGGCTGGATCAAGTGGTCTCGAACATCGCGGCTGAGATTGAGCGAACGCGGACGAAGTTCGCTCGCGGGGTCGAGCAGATCATCGCGGTGTCGCCGTTTCTGTCGAAGTCGCTGACGCACGAGTTCGATCATTTGCAGTTCGGCTTGGCGGGGCTGCTCGGACAGGCGCTCAGCGAACAGCCGGGGACGGCGGTGTTGGAAATCGAAGAGGCGCGCGCGATCGGCATTGAACTCGAACGCACGGGCGGCAACATCAAGGACCGCGTCGTACCAACGCTGATCGAGGCGGAGTTTGTGATCCCGGAGTTGGCTCGCGCGGTCGAGGCGTCGAAGGTCACGCTCGATGTCTCCGTCAAAGCCAGCGGCGGGAAAACCGGGACGTGGAAGCGAGACAAGCTCAAGCTCAGTGAAGCGGCGACCTGGCTGTCGGGCGACGTGGCGAGCGGGATTCTGAAATCGGCGGCGACGAAAACAAAACTGTCTCGCGATCAACAACGATTGGCGTTGCTCAAGCGGGCGGAGAATTTCACTCGGCTGGGTGCGTTTCCCGAAGCGATCGCGCTGCGTGAATCGGCGCTGTTGCTGCACGATCCGTTCAACGAGCGATTGCGGTTGCTGACGGACTACTTTCACGGATCGCGAGTGATGCAGCGGCAGCATACGCAAGCCGAGATCAAGGTCATGACGAAGGTGGAAGGCCAGGGTGGGTTCAAGCCGACGGAGGCGTCTCACAAGTTGCGAGCCATTCACGAGGCCGCCGTGTTCGAGCACAGTCGCCGCTGTTTGCAATTGATCGAAGGGATGCTCGCGAATCGCGAACTGAATCTCGTCGAGGGGAGCATGTTGTGGTCACACGGGATGATCCTGCCGGTTCCTGTGCAGCACAAGCCCGACTCGAAAGCCACTCGTCACACGCTGAAACAGCAATTCTTCTGGGACAACATTCCGCGGTTGCATCGGCTGGACGCGAAACCGCGGCGCGGCGAACCGCTCGATGAGGTGCGGCGAGCCATCGGGGCGACGCAGGTCATCTGGGGACCGAATCCAGCAGGCCAGTCGAAATTGTGGAGCCGCTCGGCAGCCAGCACGGTGACAAACATCAGCCGAACTTCGCTGGTCGCTCCGAAACGCGAGGAGCTGATTCAAGGTTTGCGAGACATCGAACGTCTGGCGACGGAAGTGCATCATCCGCGCTGGCCGATCCCGTCGCTGGTCGCGCGAGCCATGCCCTCCAAAATGGGGATGGCTCAGATCGGGTTTGGCAGCGGCGACAATCTGAACTACGTCACGGTTCACAAACTGGGCGACGGAGAGTTGATCGCGCACTACAACCGCTTGATCGAATCGAAACATCCCTGGGGTGAGTTCTACGGACGCTGCGGCATGTGGGGTGAGGCGGTTCGCACGCAATCGAAATCGAAAGAAGAGATCACCGCCGAATTCGAGTCGCTGCAAAAGTTCCTGACCACCTGGCGGAAGAAGTATCCCGACAGCGAAGAACTCGTGGCGGACATCGACAAGATCCTGACGACAATTCACGCCGTGAATGACAAGGGCTTCGGAGAGTTCATCGCCACCAAGAAGCGTCAGCCGCCGCCCAGCAACGAACCGCCCAAGCCGGACGATCGGCCACTCGTACGATTCGAGCCGATCGAGGGAACGCAGGCTCCGTTCGAGGTCATTACGCGCTGCGGCGACGGCCTGGACGCCGTTTGGAACAGCGACCAACTTTGGCTGATGCCAGTCGGCGGCGAATTGAAACCGATCTTTCAGCGGCCAAAACTCGCCGTCAAATACTCACGCGACTTCTTGCACGAAGTGCTTTTCGATGGCCGCTGGCTGTGGGTCGTCACCGCCGAGTCAGGTCTGCGAGTGCTCGACCTCAGCGGCAAACTGCTGGGGCATTTTCCGGCGCAATCGTCGAAGGGGGGCTCACCGGAGAGTGACACGCTCGTGGCCGATGCGACGCAGTTGCCGCCGTTTGATCCGAAGCCATCCCCGCTGTTTCAAGACCAGAACTATCCGGGATCGGCATTGCGTACCGCGCCGTCGCTGAGAATCCTGCCGTTCGGTCAGGGTCGCTGTCTCGTGGCGGCAAACTATGGTCCGTTGAAGCGGCTCTGGATTGCGGTCGTCACGCTCGAACCGGCTGACTCGTGGGATGTGAAGATCATTCAGCAGGGCACGAAGGTCGCGCAGCTCGGCGATCTGACTCAATTCCAAAACGCCGACATCGCCGCCGAAGCGACGTGGCTGACGCTCTTTCAAAAACCGCAACCGATCCCACGCCCGGTGGCGATCCTCGGCCGCCGCATGGCCCCCTTCCGAGCGACCGAAATCCAACCGTTGGTGATCGACCTCACCTCGCTGAAGGTCTCCGCCTTGCCCGGCAACTTTCGCGAAGACGGGTATCCTTGGCGACCCGTGGTTGCCGCCAACGGACGGCTGATTCAGAACACAATCCACCTGTTCGAGTCGCTTGCTCCAGACTTCCTGAAACCGGAAGCCCCTTGGAAGAGCGAACTCTTCATCGCCTCACCCAAACGCGACAACATCATCTCGGTCGAAGGGAGTTTGTTCGTCGCAGGGGATGACTGCTTCGTCGCCGCCTACGGTGGTTGGGCGCGGCTCAACACGCGCGATTGGAAGTTCGAATTGCTCGCGCCGCGCCCGCTGCCGAAAGAGAATCTCTTCTCCTACCACGGCGTTTCCTCTCAACACGGCCTCGTGTCTTGGAATCGCAACGGCCCGCTGCATCGAGTGACGATCACCGAACGTCCGCGATGAAACCGATTTGTTGGTGCGGAGTTTTGTCGTACTTTCCAGGCTGGCGCGACGCGCAATGGATGCCGTTAGGAACATGCAGGTCAGGCTGGTGAGCCGCGTGTCGCGAACTCGTTCGGAGAGGATCAGTTCCAAACGCAATGGCGATTCTGACACACGCTGCCACCAGCGCGGCCAGCAGCGATCCAGCAGGTCGCCGAGCGATCATTCTTCGGTGCGATTGGTCGGACGTCCCTTTTCCAACCGCGCATAAGCCAGCACGTTTGCGACCATGTTCGCGCAGCTCAATTCGTAGGTCAGCTTGCCCAACAGTCGCAGCGACACGATCGGTTTGTTCTCCCGCTTCGCGATCAGCCAGTTCCTCCGTGACGGCTTCGCGCTGGCAGCCTGTGGGAATTGATGCCGGCGGCGGCTACTTCGATTCCAGTGTCGCATCCTCGCCGTAGGTTGTTCCGGTTTCGTTCACGGCGACGAGCCGATAGTGGTACGTCGCACCGGGGATCAAATCGGTGAGTGTGTCGAAAGCCAGTCGCGGCGTGATTTGCAGGCCGCCATAGCGTGGAGACGTTTTGCGTCCGTAGACTTTCGTCGGGCCGAATTCAAAAAAGAACTCAGTCTTCTTGCCGAGCGGGTTGAGCCGGCCTTCGACTTTCGCCGTGCCGTCATGAATGCGGCTCGCGGGGCCGGTGATGACATGCGGTCGCGTGTCCGCCGGCAGCGAGAACATCTGATCGACGCCGGTGGCCGTGCCCTTCGCGTTCATAGCGATCAAGCGGTAATGGATCGTTTCGCCGGGCTGGAGATCCAACAGATCGACGTTCACATGGAACCAGTCGTCATCGGGCAGAGAGACCGCTCCGGTGCCGAAGAATTCGATCTCGCCGAGTCCCCAGTGTTCGGGCTTGTGGCCGGAGAGAATCCGCACCTTCGCTTGTTTGGCCCGCGCAGACAATTTCTTTTTCAGCAGGAAGTTGTAGTTCGCTCCGTGCGGATGTTTGTCGAGCATCTCGCCGCGGACGAGCGGCTTCCAATTCGTGCCCTCTTCGGACACGAGGACTTCAACCTCCTTGCTCGGCCACTCTGGATGCTGATGCAACTGGACCTTCTCGATCGTCACCGGTTTCGCGAACTCGTAGATGAACTCCAGCGGGCCGCTCGGATGGGCGGCGCTCTTCCACATCTTTTCCGCGCCGTTTCGCCAGCCGTCGGTGAGGTTCTTCGGAGCATCGGCGGAACCGCTCGGCGACGAAATCAACTGGCCGCCGTTGCTGGGAAACGCCAGCGAGTAATTCCGATAGGTCACTTCAAACTCATCGAAGTCGATCGCGCCGGTCGGCCGGTGGTTGGGATCGACGAACATCACCATGTGGAACAAGTCGAGGTTCAAGTGCCGTTGTGTCTCGTCGATGGACCAGTAGGCGTCGTAGCGTTTCTCACCTTTGTTGTTGCCGCAGTAGCTCCAGGCATTCGTATCGTTCAACAGCCGGTACTCGGCGGTCTCCCACTGGCCGGTGCCGAGCAGATCGGTGAGGTTCTTTCCGGTGTAAGACCAGTTGGGATGTTTGTAATTCGGACTGAGCGTCATGTCGTCGGGATTCTCTTCGATGTTGCTTTGCGCCTGCGACCACCAGATGAGTTCGGTGCCGTTGGGCTTCCAGTCACGCCCGCGCACCGACTGCTTGATGATCGCGTCGCGGAAATCGGGATCGCCGCCGCCGAGGTACGCGCTGGGCGCGCCGCTGCTCAAGCTGAGGCTGCCGGGATACATGTAGGGCGTGAGATGCACGGTGCCGACACCGTCGTCGTGATTGTGGTCATCGCGGGGACTCCCCTCGTAACTGATGTAGCCCTTCTGCTGGCCGCCGTCATTGAAGTGGAGCCGCTTGGGACACCAACTGTTCCAACCGTTCCAGCCTGCATTCCACGACTCGCGATAATGAGCCGCCAGCCGAGGCGGGATCGGCTTCGCATCGGACTTCTTGCCATACGCCGCCGTCGCACCGTATTCGACCTGCCACGTCGTCGGTAATCCGTGCGCATGAACCTGCCCGTTCACGGACAATCCCGTGATTCCGAGCAATGTCGGCGACCCGGCCTGCACTTCCGGCGGCCCGCTCTCCGCCAGGATGGTTTGGCCGGAACCGATGCAGACAGCGGTCAGCATCACAAAGGATGAAAAGCGATGATTGCGGTACTTTCGGCTCATCGGTCTCCCTTTCCGCTTTTCACGCCAATCGCTCTCGCACGACCATTGCTTTGGCAGCCCAGTCACCTTTCCATCGAATCGACACGACCTCCGGAGACGTTCTGCTTAGCCGTTGGAATTCAGCGACGTTGTTGAACAGGCTTTGCGGCGAGGCATATACTGGCCGAGCGAAACTTACGCGACGCCGCATTCCACGAAAAGCTGCCTGTGTGTTGGCTGAGGTCACATGATTGATCGCATTGATGGCCTGCGACATTTGATGGAATCGCAACGCACGCGCTGGCAGCGCTGGAATCTGTTGGGGGCTTTGGGTTGGACTCTGTCCGCCGTCTGGGGCTACTTCTTACTCGCCGTGCTGGTGGACAACCTCGTGCATCTCCCCATATGGGGGCGATTGGCGACGGCAAGCGGTCTCGCGGTCGTCCTGTTTTGGTTTGGACGAAGTCTGGCGCAGCGCTGGCACGAGCGTCATGCGACTGTCGATGAAATTGCCTTGGCGATCGAGCGGCGGTTCGCCGGTCAGATTCAGAACCGGCTGATCAACACGTTGCAGTTAAGCCGTGAGTCGGCGCAGGGACAGTACGCCTTGGCACCGGCACTCGTTCAGGAGAATTGCCGCCAGCTTTCTCAACTGCGGTTGCCGGCGGCCGTCGCAGTTCAACCGGCCGCGATGTGGTTGGCTTTGGCGGGAACATTCACCGCCATCGCCGCGATTGGTTGGATGTGGCAGCCTCAGCGGTTTGCGAGTTCCGCTAAACGGATTCTGCTGCCATTCGCTTCCGTCGATCCGGTTTATCGGACACGGCTGGAGGTGGAACCGGGAAATATCGAAGCGTCGGGCGATGTCGAGATCCGTGTGCGGATTCTCGGTGAGCGGCCCGCTGAAATCTCGATTCTTCTCGACGAACAGAATCGTCGGAGCACGCAGTTGGTTTCGGTCCACAGCGAGACGGTGACTTACACCCTTCGCAACATTCAGCGGAGTCTGTCCTACGCCGTGCATGGCGGTGACTTCACCAGTCCGTATTACCGGATCGAGGTGCCGACGCCGGCTCGGCTGCAATCGGTCGAGGTGAACTACCACTTTCCAGAGTACACGCGACTGCCCGACAAGTCGGTGCAGACCAGCGGCGATCTGGAGGCGCTCGAAGGAACCCAAGCACAACTGAATTTCGTGTTCGATCAACCGGTGGAAGCAGTCCGGTTGCGGCTGCGGGAAGGTTCGGCATCTTCAACCGACGACGCGAATCACCATGTCACCCGAAGCGTCAGCGAGGGAGTGAGTCTTCCAGTCGCCGCCGACCACCATGCGGAAACATCCTCCCTCGCTCACGCTTCGGGTGACATCGAATTGAAGAAGCTCAGTGCGACCGAGTTTTCTGGCGAACTGACGTTTGCGAACGTCACTGAGTACGCGCTGGAAACGGAGCGAGCCAATCGACCTCCGCATCTCAGTGCTTGGTTCAACATCCGAACCGTGGCCGATGAACTCCCGCGCCCGACGTTGACGGGACTGCCGACGAACGGCGAGTTGCCGATCGACTCGGCGATGGCGTTGCAGGTGGATGCGCTGGATGACATTGGGCTGTCACGCACCGGGCTGTTTTTCCGCAAGGTGAAGATCAACGTCAACGCAGAGCCGATGGAGGATGACGGTTGGATCGCGCTTCAAACTTGGCCGGCAGGCAACGCTCGGCAGACAACGAATCCTGTCGAAATCACGCCGATCACCTTTGGAGTTTCGGAAGGCGATCGAATTGAGTTGGCCGCTCGTGCATCGGATGCGCGGCCGGATCGTGCCGAGACATGGACGACAGGAACCACGCACTTGTTGCTCATGACGGGCGATGGTTCGCAGTTGCAGTTGCTGTACGAGCAGATTCTGAAATCCGAAGCGGAGATCGCGGGCGCGATTGCGGTCGAGCAGAAACTTCATGCGGCGCTCGATGTGCTGATTCGCAAGCTCGATGCCGATCCTGCCGCCGATGGAAATGTTCCGGAACGGGTGAAGGCACTGGTCATGGAAGCGGCGGAGCATTCCAAGACACAGGATCAACTGCGACAAACGGCCGGCCGGATCGCTCGCGAGATGGCACCTCCGGCCGGCAGCTTGCGGTTGTCAGTCGCGATGCTGGCGGATTCGGAAATGATCCGAGCCATTCGAGTATTGGACAGCGTGGCCACGCGAGATGACGCGGCCGGTCGTCGCACCTCATTTGCCGACGCGCGAGCCACAATGGCTCGGACGCTGCAAAGTCTGGGCGAGATTCACAAGCAGTACATGCACTTTCGCAAGGAATGGGAATTGGCCCACATGACGCCGTTCCTGCGGATGCTCGCTGATCGGCAGGCGATTCTGCGGGATCAATCGGTTCGATTCGCGGATCGAACAGGCGAGCCGGTGGACGTTAGCCCCCGGACGGATTCCGATTCAACTGTCCGGGGGCTAACGCCCTCCGGCTCGCCAAACACGCACGTCACGGCCGCGCGACGGCAGCAAAAACTCATCGAACTGTGCGGATTGGCCGCCACCGCGTTTTCCGGGCTGGCCGAACGAGCTGCGGAATCCGAGTCGCCGTTGAGCGAAGCGTTTGCTCAAACCGCCGATGCGTTAGTCGGTGATGTGTTGCTCGCGATGCAGAAGTCGGCTCAATCAGCGATCGAAGCGCAAAACTGGTCGCTGGCGGCTCAGCAACAGACACAAGCGGCGGCCGCGCTGGAGGACATCTACACGAAGCTGCGCGAGGCAATGACGGAAGCGGCGAGAAAGCTGTTGGCGGAGAAAGACCAACTCGACAAGAGCCAGCTCGACCGTCAGGCCGAGTTGGGCAAGCTGAAGGAAGGCTACTCCGACGATCGGCTCGATGAACCCGACGGGTTGAAGCTGGAAGAGATCATTCATCAGGCGGAAGTGGCTCAACAGAAAAAGAAAAAGGGCGAAGGGGACGACGAATCGAAGCCCAACGACTATCTCTTTCCCGATAGCGCGGTGCCGGGATTGCAGCGAGCAGACACAGGGATGCGGCAGGAGTTCAAGAATCTCAGCCTGGCGAAAACTCCCGGTGGCGAACCAAGCTTCCCGAACCAATCCGATCGCAAAGGGAACAAGGTCAAGCCGCACATTCAGGAAAAGTTCGAAGACCTCGTCGGCGATCTGCTCGAAGAAGAAGACGCGATGAAGGAGAACTACGAGACCTACAATCTCAACGCGGCTTTCAACATCAACGAGAAGGGCGACGTCGGCAAGCAGGGTGGCGATTTGAACTCGACGGCCGCCGCGTCAGCGACCGGCAATCAAAAACCTCCCACGACAAATGTCGGCGGAGCGTCGCGCATCGGTCGGCAAGGGGCGCGTGCTCATGGCGTGGCCGTCGGCAATGAATCGATCAATCGCCGTGGCCGAGACAAAGTCCAGGAAGGCCAGGATCGTGTCCCCGACCAGAAGGACACGGTCAAAGAAACCAAGAGCAACGATCCGCAATCTGACACCTCGACCGGCATCGGTGGACGGAAGGTGGAATCGGATGACGCCAAGTTCAGTCTCAGCGATGTCGGCGAATGGACCGACGACATGATCAATCGGATGGACAAGCCGCAAGCAAAGAATTCGATCGTCGAACGTCAGGGCGGGAAACTCGATGCCAGCGTCGCCGAAATGATGCGCGACATGAACGGCAAGCAGGAACAGATCATCGAGCGACTGAAGACGATCCGCAAAGACCTCAAGAATCTTTATCTGCCGACCGAACACCTCGACCAATTGATTGACCAGATGCAGGCGAACCTGCACAGCCTCAACGATCGGCCATCGGCGGAGATTTTTCGTTTGCAGCAGCAGACGTTCGAACGAGTTCGCGGCGTGTTGCAGGTGTTTCACCAGGCCCACTCAGGATTCCAGGCGAGTCTGCCCCGCGAACAGCGTGTCCGTGGCAACGTCCTGGATGACCCCGCGCGATCCGTTCCGCCGGGTTACGAAGAGGCCGTGAAGACCTACTACCAACGGTTGGCGGCACCGGATCGAATGCCGTGAATTGGCAGAACGATGTGGGCAGAACGATGGGAACAAGAATGATGCAGTCAAACAAGGTGACTCAATCATTTTCTTCCCATCGTTCTGCCCACATCGTTCTGCCAGAATTCAAGCGGGCCGTTGCGGTCTTGTTTTGCTTCATCAGTGCGGCCAATCCCGCATTCGCGCAGCGTGAAATTCGCGTGCGCACCGTCCCGGAAACTCCGTTGCCGTTTGTGGCCACCGTGGTTGCTCCGGCTGCAAGGCATGTCGCGGTCAATGATGTCGCCGGCGTGCTCGCCGTGGCGCATCGTCCGAAATCTCCAGCGCATGTGTCGCTCTTCCGATTGGATGCTCAGGGACAAATCGTTGCCGGCGATCCGGTGACGATCACGTTGCCGAAGCCGGCTGCGTTGAGTGCGCGACCGAACCATGTGCTCGGTCTGCTGTGTCATCCTCGGCTGCCGCTGCTTTATGTCTGGCACGATGTCGAACCGTTGCCCGACGACAAGCGGACCGATCCGGCCGTCTCGGCCGAGTTCGATCATCTGTTGATCTACGGTCTCGACGAACCGCAACCGAAGCTCATCTTCGCCACGGCGCGCGGAGCGGACTTCAGTTGCGGAGCGCTGGCTGGCGGATTCGCGCTGAACTCGGCGATAACGCGGTTGTACGTTCCCAACATGCAGCAACTGGATCGCACGAAGAAACTGGTCACGACCATCGGCTGGTTCGTGCTCGATCCCGACGGATTGCCGGCCTTCGCTCCGCCGAATTCGCCGCCGGAAGATGTGAAGCCCATCGTGCCGCTTCCGCCGCTTGATCCTGTTGCCGCCAATGCGGCGCGAATCGCGAAGCTCGCGGCCATCGAACAATCGAAAGCCGCCGGGCAGCCGCTCGTCTTGCGAAAGTACATGGAGGCGACCACCTACTCGTTCGCCAGTGTGCCGGCTCCGTACAGCTACGCCCCCTTCAATGACGATGCCGTTTTTCTGGCGGGTCACTCCGGTCCGGTCAGTTGGGTGCTCTCCGACCGATTGGGGCGCTACTGTTATTTCTACGTTCAGCCGTATGCCGCGTATCGCTACCGAGTCGCCGTGCATCCGACCGTTCCGTCGATCTATATCGCAACGCTGATTTACGACGGACGCATCAATCGGATGGAGCACGCCGATGGGCAACTCACGCTGGCCCCGCAGACCATGACCAACGACAACTTCGTGTATTACAGCACTCCGTTGGTCTTGGAAAAAGCCAATCAGTTGGCGATCGGAGCGAATGGGCGCATCTGTCTGATCGACTTGGACGCCGAAGGGAAATTCAAACCGTCGGCCGTGCAGATGACGGTCAATAACCCGACGGTCGAAGCGATCGCCTGGTCGCCGAAGTTCGGCAAGCTGTATGTCCCCGTGGAGAAGATGCCGTGAGTCATCCTTCGGTAGCCACGCTCGCCAAGAGCGTGGGCGAATTCGTGAGAACCCACGCTCTTGGCGAGCGTGGCTACTTGGCTGTGCTGCTGCTCGTCCTGATGGCATCAACCGCGTCGGCGAAGACGATCGTGCTGACCGACGCCGATTGCGAACTGATGGCCGCGATCTCGGAGGATGCTCCGCGGATGAGTTGGGCGGCGGTCGTGAATGCCAACGGAGAATATGGCAATCATCAGATTGACCTGACTCCCAAGACGTCGTTCCTGATCCGTTATCCGCTCGAAAAGATTCCGCCCGGTCAGCGGATCACAAAGGCGGAATGGGTCGTGCCGTACGCTCAGGTCTATCCCGCGACCGGCGTTCGCGTGCAGGTTCGCCGTATCTTGCAGGGCTGGGGTGCGGGCGTCTCACACCAGTATCGCATCACGCGACCCAATCGTTTGGAATGGCACACACCAGGTGCCTTGGGGCTGGGACAAGACCGAGCCGTCAAGGCGACGGCCTCGGCTTCAATCCAAGGCGCGGGCGAGCATACTTTCAACGTCACGGAAGACGTCGAGTTGTGGTATTCGGGAACCGTTCCGAATTTCGGCTGGCAGATCACAACCGATGAAGCGATGGGCTGGTTCCGCACGCATTCGCCATTTTGGAATGGTGCCAAACTTTGGAAGTTGCGGATCACTTACGAGCCGCAGTGAGGTGTGGAATGCAGTGGTATTCGACATGTAACCCGAAGCGTGAGCGAGGGCGGATGCGCCACGTGACGCGGATGCTGTCGAAATTCATGCTGCTTGGAGCGCTCGCCCTCGCTCACGCTTCGGGTTACTTGGTTGCGGCTTTCGCACAGGCCACCGCAGCGCCTGCCGAGCCGCAGAAGAACGTCGTCGAACTGTTGCCGGAGAAACAGCCCGCTTGGCTCGATGGTTATCAGTTGCGATACACGCTCCGACTGATGGGTTTGAGTCCGGCGCAATCGACATCGAAGTCAATCGTGGCTCGGTTGCCAACCGGTGGCTGGTTGAAGCCTGATGGATCGGATGTCGCGGTCGTCTGTGCCGATGGAACTGCGCTGCCGGTGGCTGTGCTGTCTCATGCTCCTCATGGAGACACGCTGATTCAATTTCCGCGGCATGGGGCGGACGTCTGGTACTGGGTTCATGCCAGAAATCCCGCCGCGCCGCCGGCAGCCGCCGCGCCGATTCCCGAAGGGATCGTCCTGGAGGCTCGTGACTGGAAGGGGACCGACATTTCCAATTGGACGGCGGTTCGCGACGGGCTGACGAAGAGCGACCCCGTCGTGGCGAATGGGCTTGTCTCGGAGATGGTACAGAACAGCAATCCCGTTCGCCCGGCCAATCCGCGTGATTACGCGGTGACGTATCGCGGGCACTTGAATATCAAAGCCGACGGCGTGTATCGGTTCTTCGTGAACTCTGAGGACGCGTCGTTTCTCTTCATCGACGGCTTCAAAGTTTGCGACCGGCCCGGATCGAATCAACGCTTGACCGGTTCGATTCCGACGAAGTCCATCGGAGCGGAGATTGAACTGAAGGCCGGCGTGCATCCCATCGAGATGTTTCATGTGCTGAAGGAAAGCCCCGGCACTTACGGCGGATGTTCGTTGTTGTGGGTTCCGCCGGCCGCGAAAGTCTGGGCCTATGTGCCGCGCGACATGTTCGTGCATCCGGATTACGCTCACGTCGCCACGTTGGAAGTGGCCGGTCCAAATACCGGCGCGTCGTTTGGTTACGGCATTGATGATTCGCTGGTGACGTCTGGCGATTCGACGCTGTATCTCGTCCGCTTTGAAGCTCAGGGGGATTTGCCGGAGGAAACTCAACTCAAGTGGAATTTCGGCGACGGCACGGAAGCGGTCGGCCGGAGCGTGCGGCATGTTTTCTTTGCTCCCGGCGATTATGTGGTGACGTTGTCGGGCGGAGGATCGTTGCCGCAGTTTCAGCGCCGAGTGCATGTGTGGGGAGCACCGGGTTCGATCAGTCCGTTTTCCATGCGATACGTCATTCGAGAATTAGCGGCCGACGTTCAAGTCGAAAAGCTTTCGGCCGAGCGGCAGGATCGGATCTTGGATCTGCTGATGTCGTCGGAAGCACCGGAGCGTTGGCCGCTCCTGGAAAAGTTGGCGAAGCATCGCCTGGCCGCACTGGGACTCGATCCGCAATTTCGCGCCGAGTTGTTCAAGTCGTTGATCACCGCTCTGGGACACAACGGTCGCAAAGCCGAGATGGAGAAGGTGCTCGAACAGGCCAATCAAGAATTCAACAAGCTGCCGACGCTGCAAGTGGGAATCCAACTGACGGCGACGGACATCGTGCATCGGCAATTCAAAGACCTGGATGAAGCGGCGCGGCGATTCGACGCGATCTTGGAAAAGCATCGTCGCCTCGAACATCCCGACATGCGCCTCGTGGCGATCCACCGCGGCGACCTGTTCGCGGAAGCCGGCCAGATCAAAGCGGCCGGCGAGCTGTACCGCATAGCCGCCACGTTGGGCGGGGACGCATTCCTGGCGACCGCGCAATCCGAAGCGGTCACACGCGGGGCGCTGTTGCGAGTCGCCGAACAAAAACTGCGGACGGGAGACATCCGCGAGACTCGGTTGTTGCTCGACAAGATTGAGTTGAATTACCCGGATCAAAAGCTCGAAGGCTTGTATCGCTTCCTGCGAGCCGAGGCGGATCGTGTCGCCGGAAAGTACGACGCCTCGCTGCGGAACTACGAAGTCTTGCTGCAACTGCGACAGTGGGCCGGCTATCGAGACCGCACGCTGCATGGCATGGCGGAATGTCTGGTTCGCATGGGTCAGATGACTGAAGCACTGAAACGGCTCGCTCAACTGGAACAGGCATTTCCCAAATACTTCGAGAAAGAGAAATTGGCCGATCGCAAGAAACAGTTCGAGGAACGTCTGGCTCGCGCTGTCCCTCCGACGGACGGAGGTTCGCCGAAGTTGCCGCCGTTCGCCGATGTCGTCAGTGGCTTCGAGCCGGAAGAACCGCAGTGGTTCGGCAAGCCGGTCAATCTGAAGTTCGCGCGCGGCCTGGGGCTGTCGGGACCGCACGTTGGATTGCTGGAAGCTCATCCGGTTTATCTGGGATACCTGACGCTCGAACGTCCGTTGCCGAACCTGACCACGAGCGGTCATTACTGGGTCGAATGCTGGTATCGCGAAGACTTGTTGACGGCGTATCCCGGATTCAACTCGCACGTTTCGCTGAGCCTTTACGGCCAAGGCAACGACACGGTCCCCGTGAAAGGGACCAGCACCTACTTCGTGGAGCGGACGTATGGAGCCTGGCGGAAAGTGGGATACATGCTTGATGCCCCACCGCAAGCTTTGGATGGCCGCATCGTGATGAGTTATCTGCTGACCGGAGCGTGCGAGATCGACGGGTTCCAAGTGCGCGCCGTCTCCGACGAAGAATTGCATTGGCTGAGCAACTTCATCGACGGGTCATCTCCGGGAGAGCGGCCATGAATAAATCGCTGAGCCGATTCACAATCGCGATGGTAGCCACGCTCGCCAGAGCGTGGGATGTTCAACGGCAATACACCCACGCTCTGGCGAGCGTGGCTACGATTGTTTGCGCTGCCGGGATCGGCTTCGCCGACGAGATCTATTCCAACGCATCCGGCGGTGGAGACTGGACTGACCCGGCGACGTGGCGCGGCGGCAAGGTTCCTGTTGCGGACGACGATGTCGTGATTGCGCGCGATGACACCGTGACCTTCAACCGCAATGACGAGGCGCAGATCACTTGCAAACAACTGTCGCTCGATCCGCGAGCCGTGCTGCAATTCAAAGTCGCGGCGGGACCGATCGTGCTCTGTGCGAATGGTCTCGTGGAAAGCTACGGCTACATCCGCATGGATGCTTCCAAGTCGGCGAAGGATCAGCACGAATTCCGGCTCGTGGCCGAAGACCCCGAACAGCGGATGCTCAAGATCGCCAAGGGAGGCGGCTTCGTCGTATCGGGGCGGCTGGGCCTGCCTCAAGGAAAGCGCAATGCGGCGATCGTCTCGCGGCCGCCTAAGAAAGAAGTCCCAGCGGGAATGCCTCAGCCCGATCCCACGGCGATCTTGGAAGCCGCGACCGGATCGACGTTCGACATTCAACGAGCGGAACTCATCAACATCTACGCTCAGCCGACGGGCATCGACAACACTGGTGCCAAGCCGGGCGAGCGGATCAACGTGATCAAGAACCGGTTCGGCGGCATGAGCCGTCTCATGATCACCTCGTGTGATTCCGCCGTCGTGGCGGATAACCAGTTCGAGCGAGACGACCCGTTTCCCGTGCCACAACCGGCCCTCTACCTCATCGGCTGTCAGTTGATTGAAGTCCGAGGCAACACCATCCGCGGCAACTATCCGAGCGGCATCACCTGCTACGGCCAGCCGGAGTGCATCATGACCAACAACGTGATCGAGAAATGTGCTCAGGGTCTGTATTGGTACGGCAGCGGATTCATGGTCAAGCAGTTGCTCATCAAGGACTGCACGCACGGCATGACGCTGACCAGCGCGGCGGGGACGTTGGAAGATATCACGATCGCTGGATCGCAATCGGCCTACTATCACGGCGGCGCGACGATCCAGATGACGAATCTCGTGATCCGCGACATGGTCCCCAATCCCAATGGGTACAAGATCTACATGGCGACTGGTCCGTTGACCTTGATCAATTCGCCGATAACGCCTCAAGACATCACTTTCCCACCGGGGTGGGCTCCGACTCCGACCGTCGCGGGAAAGCCGCGTTTGCCGGCGGTGCAGATGCTGAACTTTGTGGTGGCCCAAGTCAGCGGGCAGGTTCCTTTGGGATTGGTCGTCGAGATGAAGACAGCGCAACCGGCTACGCCCTTACCGGCTGGCGCGCAAGATCCCAACATTCGCAACTCGCCGGCACCGGTGTTGAAAAACGGCTTCACTCCGTTGCCGCAATCGTTGGAACCGCTCATCGTGCGGAGTTGGCAATACGACGCGGATGCGAAACTCCAGCTCACTCCGGCGTATCAACTCAACATTGTTGGGCCGGTACAGGCCGCGGGCACGGAGCGGAAAATCTTGAAGTCGGTGACAGTCACGCCGGAGGTCGGTTGGTATCGTGCCAATCCGAATGAAAAGAAACCGACCATCGAGGTCAGCCTGCCATGATGCAAACAATCTGTTCTGTAGCCGAAGTCGTGAGACTTCGGTCCGAACTCTCACGAGTTCGGCTACTTCTCGGCACGCTGATCTTGTTCGGCATCTGGATCGGTTCGTCTTCCACAGCGTTTGCTCAGCGGCGAGTCAACTTTCCTCCCGCCGAAGCGCCTCCTCCGCCGCCGGTGAAGGCTCCGCAGAAGATGGAGGCCAGCGGCGAAGATACCGGTGTGATTCCCGACCCCGGTCCCGGCCAGCGGAAAACGCAGACTCGCACGCCGCCACCGCCGACGAATCTCACGGTGATGCACAAGATCGAATACGGCGAAACGCTGGAGTACGTTCACACCGACGGCACCGTGCAAAAGTTCGAGCAGTGGAAGAGCTTTCCGAATGACGGCTCCTACCTGATGTCCACAGTCAACGCGCGGTTGGCTGACGGCAACAACTATCAGTACGCCACAAAGCCGCTCGCGAGTCCCGGATTTGATCCGGTCGATATCCCGTTGCTCTTCATGGCCGGCGATTACGACTTCACGTTCACTCCGAAAGAAGTCGAGAACCTCCGCAAGTTTCTAACCGAGGGGGGCACGATCCTGTTCAACGCCGCGCGCGGGCGGGATGAGTTCTCGCAGGCGGTGGCTCGCGAGATGCGAAAAGTTTTTCCGCAGAAGCGGCTGATGCGCGCACCGCAGGATCATCCGTTATTCAACTCGCGATACCGCGTGCAGCAGTTGATGACTCTGGTGAATGGCGTGCAATTTCAGCAGCCGCCGGACATCTACACGCTGGATATCGGCACGCGAGCGGCCGCGATCCTGGTTCCCGTCGGCATGGGAGCCGCCTGGAGCAGCGAGCCGTATCATCCGCAGGGAAAACATTTCGTTGGCGAATCGGCACTGCGTCTCGGAGTGAATATCGTCGCCTACGTCCTGGGAGCGACCGAGTATGGCCGCTTTCTCGCTCAAGAGTTTCCGGTCTATGACGGCCGGACAGCCGCCGGTGATGTGTTCCGGTTTGGGATGGTCTCCTACAGCGGCAGTTGGGACGTGAACCCGGCGCTGCAAAACAGCGTGCTCCAAAACCTCAAAGAGAATACTGGGCTGGAGGTCGATTACTCGCCGGTCGCGGTGTCGCTCGATGATCCACAATTGGCCGACACTCCGCTCGTCTTCATGACCGGCCACTACGATTTTCAATTGACCAGCGAGGAAGTCGAAGGGCTGCGGCATTACTTGCAACGGGGCGGGATGCTTGTCGCGACCGCGGCGGCCGGCTTAAAGCCGTTCGATCTCGGTTTCCGGCGCGAACTGAAAAAAGTCATTCCCGAAGGCGAGTTGATCAAGCTCCCCGCGACGCATCCGTTATTTGCCAGCGGCTGGAATCCCGTGGACCGCGTGGAATACACCCCTCCCGCGCTCCGCGACGACCCGACGCTGGAGATGCCGGAGTTTTACGGCCTGTTTCTCGACGGTCGGCTGGCCGTCATTTATTCGCCGTTCGATCTGATGAGCGGCGTCAATCACGAGTCCAACGCTTACGCGAAAGGACTCGCGGCCGACGATGCGACGCGAGTTGTCATGAACATCATCACGTACGCGTTAAGCCATTAGGAAAGTGACGAATGACGAAATACCCAATGACGAAAGAAATCCGAATGACGAAACCCAAATCAGGGCCCCACCATCGTGATTCGTCATTCGGATTTCGTCATTCCTTCGTCATTGGGTACTTCGTCATTCGTCATTTCTGAAAGTCCCACCGTGAACAACGAACCTGCCGACATCGAGCGTGATTTAGCGCAATTGAAAGACCTTCACACCCGCATGTTGGACGGCATGTCCCGTGCGATCGTCGGGCAGCGATCCGTTCTGGAGGAATTGCTGATCACGATCTTCGCCGGCGGGCACAATCTCTTGGAAGGAGTTCCCGGCCTGGCCAAGACGTTGATGATCAACACGTTGGCCCAACTGCTGTCGTTGAATTTCAAACGCATCCAATTCACGCCCGACTTGATGCCGTCGGACATCGTCGGAACGAATGTCATCGAGGATGACCACACGACCGGCAAGCGCGTGACGGTGTTCGTGGCCGGTCCGATCTTCACCAACATCGTGCTCGCCGACGAAATCAACCGCACGCCGCCGAAGACGCAGGCCGCGCTGTTGCAGGCGATGCAAGAGCATGAAGTCACGGCGGGCGGCAAGACATACCCGCTCGCAAAACCGTTCTTCGTGCTGGCGACGCAAAACCCGATCGATCAGGAAGGGACGTATCCGTTGCCCGAAGCTCAGAAGGACCGCTTCCTGCTCAACACGTTCATCAAATACCCCGGCTTGGAAGAAGAAGAACAGATCGTCGAGCGGACGACGTCGAACGCGACCGTCGATCTTCAGCCGATCTGCGATCAAGACACCGTCCTTAACATGCAGAGGCTCGTGCGGAGTCTTCCCGTATCGAAGCATGTCACGCAGTACGCCGTCGATCTGGTCCGCGCGACGAGACCGGGCGAACCGGGTGTCCCGGATTTCATCGAGGACCAGATCTCCTGGGGAGCCGGTCCCCGCGCCAGCCAAGCTCTGATCTTGTGTGCGAAGTGTCTCGCCGCGTTGAATGGTCGGATCAACGTGTCGTGCGATGACGTGCGTCATCTGGCGCTCCCGGTGCTGCGTCATCGTCTCTCGTGCAGCTTCGCCGCCGAGGCCGAAGGGACGACGACGGACGACATCGTCCGCCGGCTTCTCGAAATCGTGCCGGAGCGGAAGAAGTAAGTGATGGCGCTTCATTGAGCGGAACGGCGCTAGCCGCCGGTCTTTGAAGAACCGACGGCTAGCGCCTTGTCGCTCACAACCCTTTCAACGAATAGCCGCGATGTCCACAAGCCTTCAACCTCTAACCACACCGCAGCGAACCGGGCCGCGAACGGCTTGGTGGCGGCAGCTTGGTCCGGCAGCGTCGGTGCTCATGCAGAAATTGCATCAGGCTCTGGCACAGCAAACGGGACAGCCGGTTTTGGCGGAAGGGTTACCTGGGACCGCATCAGAAAAATATCTGCAACCGGAAGTGCTGGCTCGCATCGGCTTATCGCCGCTGTTGGCACGGTTGGTTGTGGAAGGCTTTTTGAATGGACTCCACAAGAGTCCCTTTCACGGTTTCTCCGTGGAGTTCGCCGATCATCGGGAGTACGTTGCCGGCGACGATCTGAAGTATCTCGACTGGCATCTGTATGCTCGCACGGACCATTACTACATCAAGCGGTTTGAAGAGGAAACGAATCTCCGCTGCTATCTGCTCATGGACCGTTCCGCGTCGATGGCCTTCGGCACTGGCTTGCTGACTAAATGGGATTACGCCTGCTTCCTCGCCAGTTGCCTGGGTTATTTGGTGCTGCGGCAACAGGATGCTTGCGGGCTGGCGTTGTTCGGGACGAAGCCGGGCCTGTTGGTGCAGCCCCGCTGCCGCCGACCGCATCTGAGTCAGATGATGCGCGTGATGATCGACAATCCGCCGGCTGGTGGCACCGACATGCCGAGCAGCCTGCGGCAGATCGCGCGGAATCTCAAACGGCGGGGGATGGTCGTCGTCATCAGCGATTTGATCGACGACCCCGATCAAACGCTGCGAGCCATCCGGCAACTGCGCAGTCTGAAGCACGATGTGATCGTGTTCCATCTTCAGGATGCCGCCGAACTGGAGTTCCCGTTTCAAGGAGCAACTCAGTTCCGTGACATGGAAACCGGTGAGGAGTTGGAGATTGATCCGGCGGCGGTACGCGACGGCTATCTCGAACAAGTTCGGCAGAGTGGTGAGTTCTATCGAAAAGGTTTGGCGGAAGCCGGCATCGACTATCACTTGATCAACACTCGACAGCCCTACGATCAGGCGCTGTCGGCGTATTTGAACCGGCGCAGCAAGGTGCGACGATGACCTTCTTAAACTCCGGCGCGCTGTTTGGTCTGGTCTTGCTGGCCATTCCCATTGTCGTGCATCTCTTCAAGCCTCGGCATGTGCGGCAGACGCCGTTCAGCAGTTTGCGTTGGTTGCATCTGACTCAGCAGCGGATGGCGCGGCGGATTCAGTGGCATCAGGTGTTGCTGTTCTTGTTGCGAGCCGGATTTCTGACGCTGCTGGTGCTGGCTCTCTCGCGGCCGATCTGGTCTCCGACTGGAATGGCCACCGGTCTCGATCGCATCGTGGTGCTCGACATCAGCCGCAGCATGGGGCGACGTGCCGAAGGACGTCCGACTCCGTGGGAGACTGCGCGCGATCTCGCTTCGCAACTGATCCGCAAAACGCTGCCGGGAGATCGGACGGCCGTGCTGCTCACGGGGAGCACGACCGAAGTGCTGGCTCCGTGGACCAACGAGGCCACTCTGTATCTGCCAGCGTTATCTGGTCTGCAATCGGGACTGGCGGAGACGCAGCTCGACTCCGCGTTTGAACCGATTCGTTCGTTGTTGGCACAGCGGCGTCCGGGAGTCCAGGTCGAAGTCGTCTTCCTGACCGACAACCCTGCGAATGGCTGGAACACGAGTGAGATTTCGATGTTCGCTGGAGAGATCGCCGAGCAAGCCAAGGTCTCGTTGCGATTGATCGATGTCGGCTTGCCCGCGCCGCGGAATGCCTGGCTCACCTCCACACGATTGCGAACTCGAAATTCAGAAACCGTGCTGCATGTGGAAGCCTCTTGTACCAGTGACGGCGTCATGCAGCGAACGCTGCGAGTTTCCGGTTTGTCCGGCGTCGAACCACAAGAGTTTCCGCTGACCTTGCAACCGGGACGACGAACGGTGCTCGACTTACCATTGCCCACGACGTTTGATCGGAAGGGAAGTCTGGTCACGCTGAAACTGGAACCGTCGGATGAGTTGCCCGATGACGATGTGTATTTCTGCGATCTCGACAGCGCCGGCGATCCGCGGCTGCTGCTGATCACTCCCAGCGCTGGAGTTGATGCCGCAGTGCGTCCCGGTCTGGCATTGGAAACGGCGATTCGTTCGCTGGCGGAAACCGGCTCGGTGGCGGCTGACGGACGGCTGGTGATCCAGACTCCGATCACCGTGTCGGCGGCGGAAATCGCGTCGGCCGATGTGATCCTGTTGGCCGATGTCCCCGGTCTGAGCGAAGCGTTATTCACCGCGATCTCGGAACGAGTTCGTCGCGGTGCCGGCTTGGCCATGTTCCTCGGACCGACGGTCGATACGGAACTTTACAATCGAGCGTTTGTGCGACCGCTCGATCCTACGCACAGCTTGCTGCCTGCGGAATTATCGGGAAGCGTTCAAGCCGATGCGAAGCGAAGCGGGTTATCGCCGTGGAAACAATGGAACGATCGCCACCCGTTGCTGACCGGCTTGGTCGATCCGGAGGTGGGCGATCTGGCTGGCACCGAGTCGCGAGCGTGGCATCGTTTCGGTTCGCTGACGGCGACCGATGAAGTGCTGGCGACGTTGGAGGACGGAACTCCGGCCCTGATCGCGCGAAGTGTGGAAGCCGGTCGCGTGATCGTGATCAACGGCTCGGCCGATGACCGCTGGTGCGATCTGCCGCGCCGCAAAAGTTTCGTGCCCCTCGTGGATCGCCTGCTGCTGCATCTGCAATCGGCTGGACTTCGACGTCAGGCAACTTGCGGTGAGACGATCACCGTGGCGCTGCCGGAATCAGTTTTCGAGACCGAGATGGAAGTTCGTGGCAAGTCCCATTTGAGCGGCACGGCGCTAGCCGCCGGTCAGGGCCAGACACCGGCGGCTAGCGCCGTGCCGCTCACGAACGGATCTCCGCGGGTCATCTCGCCGGCTGGCCGTGCGTTGTCAGGTTCGGTGCATTCGGTGTCGAATCGCGCGTGGCTCACGCTGTCTGACACGGCAGAGTCCGGCTTCTACCACATCCAGCCACACGCTGGTGCGGAGTCGGAGTTGATTTTGGTCGTTCAACCCGGCCGAGCTGACAGCCGTCTGGAACCGATTGAGCCGGACAAATTTCGTGCTTGGTGGTCTCCCGCCGAAATCAGCATCGAGCAGCCGAATACGTCGGCCACGAAAGTCGCGTCTGTTGATCGTCGGCTGGCTCTGGAACCGTGGCTCATCAGCTTGGCATGCCTCTGCTTGCTCGCCGAGTTTTTCTTGGCGCACTGGTTGTGTCCGCGAATGAATCCGGCACTGAGCACCTCGCATCAGCGCCGGCGCGGCTTTGTCGCTCCACTGCGCGAACGGGAAGGAGCCACGCCGTGATGATCTGGCAGCTCTTTCCCGTCTTGCATCCCGCATTGATCGCGCTGATTGGCCTCGCACTGCTCGGGGCGTTATGGATTGGCAGTCGGCTGTTGATCCAGAAGCACGTTCCGCGACGTTCGATCGTGCAGTTGGCCGTGCTACGAATTGGCATGGTCGTGCTGTTAGTCCTGGGCTTGTTTCAGCCGGTGCTGTCGGTGTCGCGGACGGTTGCCGATTCACCCAGTCTGCTGGTGCTGGTCGATACTTCGGCGAGCATGTCGTCGCCAGCGGTCAACGGCACACGCTTCGAGGACGTGCAGCAACAACTCGCGAACAGCCCGGCGATGCAGGCTGCCGCTCGGACTCATGCGCTGCACTGGTTCACGTTCGACCGGCGAGCCTATCCGACCACGCTAGTGGCTCTCGATCAAGCCGCGCCTCGCGGTGAGGGGACCGATGTCGCGGCGAGTTTGAAGTCGGCCTGGAACTACGTGCGACTACTCAATGCGTCGCGTGAATCGTCCGCCACGCCGAGCCGCGCGCTGATCGTCAGTGACGGACAACATCGCAGTTCCGCCGATGTTGTTGCCGTTGCCAACAAATTGGGGTTGTCGCTCGATGTGCTGGCCCCGGCGAAAGCTTCCGATCAACCGGCAACCACGTCTGCGGAAATTGTGCTGGTCCAAGCGGCGCAACGCGTGCTCATCGGATCGGAGACGGCGTTTCAGGTCACAGTTCGTCCGCATCAGGCTCTGGATCGGCTGACGCTCGTTGTCGAAGAGGATGGCCAGGAAATCCAGCGGCGCGAATTGACTGGATTGATTGCCGGGCAGGATCAGTTCGCGATCGTCACGCATCGACCGAAAGAGGCGGGACTCAAACGCTACCGCTTTCAGTTGATGCAGGGCGAAACGTCGGTCGATCAGGCTTATGCGGTCAACGTGCAGGCGGTCGATGATCGCCACGATGTGCTGATCCTCGAAGACAGTTGGCGGTGGGAATTCAAATACCTCCGCCGTGTGCTGGAAGATGATCCGAGCTTCAGCCTGACGGCGCTGTTGTCGCGCGGCGAAAATGCGTTCGTGCAATTCGGCGAGCCGGAACGCCGCGTCAAGCTGGGAGGATTTCCGCAGAGCCGCAGCGAAATCGACGGCTTCGATACGCTCGTGTTGGGCGACGTGCGGCCGGCGACGTGGCCGCGCGGCCTGGCCCGTCATATCTACGGAGCCGTCACGGAAGGAGGCAAATCTCTGGTGGTGATGGCCGGCACGCATCTGGAGGAATGGGTTGATACTCCCGAACTGACGCGCCTGTTGCCGGTGGAGCTGACACGCGAATCGGGTACTCCCATTTCCGGACAAATCGAAGTGCGGCTCACCCCGGAAGGAAAAGCCAATTCGTGGTTCACGTTGACGGAGAACAAGGCGACGACCTCTGAAGTCGCCGCAACGTTGCCGACGTTGGATCATGTCTATCCGGTGCTCCGCAAACGCCCGCTGGCCACGGTGCTCTTGGAAACGGCCGGCCAACAAAACGCCTATGGTCCGCTGGTGGTGATCGCGGAACAAAGCGTCGGACGCGGGCGGGTCTTATTCATCGGCACGGACACCTTGTGGCGCTGGCAATCGCACGGCCCTCGAACGGATGATGGCGTGACGCTGCATTCCGCGTTCTGGCAGCACGCCTTCCGAGCCTTGGCTCCTACCGAGCAAACGTCGGCCCGCCGCCAATTGTTCCTGCGGCCAGAACAGACGCAGTATCGAGTCGGCGATTCGATCCGGATCGCGACGGAAATCTCCGCAGTTGAAGAATCGGCCGCGCCGGCATTGGAGGGAACCGTCGTCCTCCCGAATGGCCGACGGTTGCCTCTCGCGCTGCAAGCTCGCGAACCGATGAGTGCCTCGCCGTCCGCGCAATTCGAGCCGTCGCAACCGGGACGCTATCGCATCGAAGTGACCGCTCGCAGCGAAGGCCAGAACGTGGCGGAGGCAGCGGTCGTCATCGAAGTCAGTCCTCGCGGAAACGAATCCGATGGATCGCCGGTGGACTTCGCGGTTCTCGAACGCTGGGCGAGTGCCACTGGCGGACGCCGGATCGATCCCAGCCTGACCGATGGTTGGATCGGTTCCGACTCGCGATCGTCAACAACCGTGGTCCGCCGCCAAGCGTTCGACCTCTGGCACAATTTTTCGCTGATCTTGCTGCTGTGCGTGTTGCTGGCTGCGGACTGGACACTCCGGCTCTTCCGCGGGTACGTGTAATCCGCGTCGCAGAAATTAGCCGCGCGGCGCTAGTTCCGGTTTTCTGGGATGAACCGGGGCCAAGTTCTGTGACATGGATCACACGGCTCTCCCAAGAAAGCCTAACCGCTGTTGGCCTGCGACACGGCATCAATGATGGTGATGCTCGTCGAAGAGCGTGTGCTTCTTGTCGCCGCGGGCGAACACATAGGCGATCAAGTCGAGAATCTCCTCGCGCGTCAGCTTGCTCAACAGACCTTGCGGCATGATCGAGACGGGCGACTTGCGACGTTCTTCGATCTCCGACTTCTGCAACACGGCGGGTTCCCCTTTCGAGAGCGGATCGACGAGGACTTTGATCTCCGTCGGCGTTTCCGAAACGATCATGCCCGTGACGACCTTGCCGGAATCGAGCACGAAGGCATTCGACTGATATTTCTCGGCAATCTCTTTGGACGGTTCCAGGATCGAACGCAGCAGTTCGTCGGTCGTGTGCTTCTTGGGTTCGATCTTGGTCAGGTCCGGTCCAAGTTCGCGGCCTTCGTTGTTGAGCTTGTGGCAGCCGACGCAGTTGGCCACTTTGAAAAGATTCTTGCCGACGTCGAACGAGCGACCATGCGGCAACTTCTTGACGTCACCAATCAGGTCGTCGAACTTCCATTCGGTGTTGCGACCGATCGACTTCATGAGTTCGTCGCGAACCGGCAACGGATTTGCCGCGAGGTATTTTTCGGGGTTGCCTTGATACTCCTCCAGATTCGCGACGACGTACAACGCTCCGTACATGCGCCGCCAGTGGCCGGGGTAAGTGCAGACATACGGATAAACGCCGGGCACCTTCGGCACGTCATAACTCAGAGCTTGCTTCTCGCCTGGTCCCAGCAAACGGCTCCCCAGCAGCACCTTGTCGGACTTGGGGATGAACTGCCGGTCTTTGGCGTCCGCGTCGCGGCCCGTCGCTTCGGCCAGTTGTCCGATCTCTTCCAACGAGCCGGGCTGCACGATCGCGAAGTTGTGAGGCATGTTGTCGGTGTTCGCGAAACGGAATTCGACCGGCTTGCCGGCCTGCACGACGATCGTTTCTTTGTCGTAGATCATGCGTTCGACGACGGTGCCAATCGCAATCACGCGGACGTCGAGATTCTCCAGGCGATCGGCGATCGCTTTCGCCTGATCGGCCGGCAGTTTCGATGAGAGCGACTTCGCGAGTGCGACCGCTTCCAGCGCTGGCCCCGCCGTGCGGAAGCGGGCCGGGATGCCGCTGAGATAGCCGACGAGGTTATCGACGAGTCCCGGCACTTCCTTCGGTGCCCAGTGTTGTTCGGGGATTGCTCGTAATGCGCTGATTGCTGCCGAGCGGTGTCGATCGGCTTTCACCAGCGACGCGAGATCGAGGAATTTCTCAGCGTCGTGACCGGGGATCGCGGTCAGTGAGCGGATCGCGACGTCGTGCAGCGTCTCTCCGCCGCCGCTCACGGTGAGGTTGTTCGCGGCGATTTTCTGTTTCGGAAAATCGGGACCGGACCAGGCGACTTCCAATCCGTCGCCGCCGCCGTTGTCGAAGTACGTCACGACGATCGGGTGCGGGCCGGCGGCGAGTTCGACGGCTCCGTTCTTCTCGGTCATGCCTTGCAGCCGGTCGTTGTTAATCAGCAGCTTGTCGTCGATGTAGACGCGCGAGCCGTCGTCCGACGCGATGAAGAACGTGTACTTGCCGCTCTTCGGAATCTGGATCAGGCCGGTGAAGCGGAGCGCGAACGCATCAGATTCTTTCTTCTGCGGCACGTTCATCACGATCTGTGGCACGATGCCGCTGGCTTGCGGCTTGAGCTTCGTCAGCGTTTCCACGGCGACGTTCGGCGGATTCGGATGGAAGTAATCGACTTGAATGCCGCCTTGCAGCAGCGCCAAGCTTCCCGCTTCGGCCTGGAGATTCGGCGGCAGTTCGAACATGAGCGAGCGGACCTCGTTGTAGAGGCTGCCGCGCAGTTTCTCATCGCTGATTTGCGGCACGGCGGCGAGCAGATCGCGCAGGCTCTCTTTGCTCTTCGACGCGGCGAAGAATGCCGCATCGCCCGATCCGTCGGTCGTGATCCAAGCGACGTATCCGAGCTGCCGAATCGGAGCCGCTTTGGACTTCATCGCGAGGTTCTCGATCCGACCGCGCGCCTTCTTCAGCTCGGCAGCCGGCTGCTCCACCAGGAGTTGGCTCAGCCCAGCGACGGCATCGACTTGGCCGTTGGCGTCACGCTCTTCGATGAGCGAGAAGAGGACCGGCAGCGAACTCACTTTCCGTAGTTCCGCGAGGCCGCGCAACGATTCACGCAGTGCGGTCGCCGAAGCGTTCGGACGTTTCAGGATCGCCTCGTAAACCGCTTCGGTGCGCGGCAGTTTCAGCAGATCGTCAACGCTGGCATTTCGCAGCGCGTACGACTGAGCCGCCTTCGACAACGGTTTCTTCGACGCCACAGCCTCCTGCACGAACTTGTCGACGTTGATCTTGCCGCGCGCGTAGTTCAGGACCGTATCCAGTTCGGGATCGGTCGGTCGCGTGGCCGCCTCGAAGATCGCTTCGGCGGCAGTCAGTCCCTCGAACGAAACCGCCGACTTCACGGCTTCCGCTCGGACAAGAGCCGAGTCATCGCGTGCCGCCGCAAGCAGCGTCGGCTCCCAATTGGTGAGACGTGTGCCCCAATGACCGAGCGTGCGAATGGCCGCCGCGCGGACTCGTGGTTCCGCCGCCGTGAAGACGCGCTGAAGCAATTCGAGATTCGGGACGCGATGTTCCTCGAAGACCCACAGGCATTCGAGCAACGCTTGTGCCTCGTCGGGCTTCGCGGGGTTCAACGCAGAAGCCCACTGGCCGACGGCGGCGGTGACTTCTTTGGTCTCGCGACCGCTGAGTTCCAAGCGAGCGCGATAGCGGTTGCTGTTCTCTTTCGTGAAGAACGCCTGACAGACTTCAGCGATCGGCTTGTCCTTGAGTTTCAAGGGCTTCAAGAGCGGTCGGTCTTTGGCGGTCACGCGATAGATGCGGCCGTGCTCATGATCGCGATTCGGATCGCGCATGTTGTGCTGCATGTGACCGATGATCGCGTTGCTCCAATCGGAGACATACAGCGCGCCGTCACCGCCGATCTCAACATCGGTCGGTCGGAAGTTCGGATCGCTCGAGACGAGGATTGGTTCGATCTCCGTCGCCGTGATCTCGGCCCCGTTGTATTTGACTTCGTGCTGCAACACGCCGAGGAATCCGATGCAGTTGCAGATCAGGAAGTTGCCTTGGTTCTGATCCGGGAAGTGGCTGCTGGAGAGGATGCCGGTCGCGGCGACGGGCCGCACGCGCATCTTGAACCACGGTTTCGCTCCGACTCCCTTGCCGATACTGACATACGAGCCGACCCCGCCCGTGCCGTCGTTCGCGAACTGATAGCCCCACTGATCGATGACGTCGCCATGCGGGTTCGGTCCAATCGGGAAATGGAATTCCATCTCAAACGTGCGCGGGTTGAAGCGATGCACGCCGCTGGCTCCGGAACGGAATGTCTGCGTCGGAGTTTCGTTCGCCGCGACGTTGAAGATGCCGCGCGACCAATACAGCCAACCATCCGGGCCCATCAGTACCGCGTTGGCCGAGTGATGCGAGTCGGCACTGCTCATGCCCTGCAACATGCGAATCTTCACGTCCGCCTTGTCGTCGCCATCGGTGTCCTTGAGGAACCAGAGTTCCGGCAACGCGGCGACCAACATGCCGCCGCCCCAGAATTCAAAACCGGTCACGCTGTTGAGTTCATCCGCAAAGATCACGCAGCGATCGGCCACGCCATCGCCGTTGTCGTCGGGCAGGCAGACGATGCGATCGCGCCGAGGCTCAGTCGGATTCCAGTGCGGGTACGACGGCCAGACCGACGCGAACAAACGGCCGTTCGTATCGACCGCCATCTGCACGGGGTTCACGATCTCCGGAAACATCTCTTCGGAGGCGAAGAGATTGACCTGCATCCCTGCGGCGATCTTCATCTTGTCGATCGCCTCTTTGCCGCCGAGATATTGATGTTTGCCCCCATCCAGCTTGCCGGGGATGTTTGTTTTGACCTCGATTTCTTTCGGCAAGTTGATGTCCGAGACCGCTCGATCACTGCCGCGAGCCACCGCCCAAATCCGTTCGTCGCGGTTGGCGGTTTTGACGTCGAAGATCTCCATCTCGCGCATCATCACGTCGGCATTGGATTGCCCGAACCACGCCAGCTTCGAGCGTCCGCCGAACACGTTGTAGCCATCGACGACCCGATACCGGCTGAACCAGTGATAGTTCTTGTCGAGCACCGCCTGCCGCAGGTATTCGAGTTCCTTCTCGGCCTTGTCGATCTTCGTGACGCCAAACAACTCCTTCACGATGACATTGGCGACCGCCCGATCGCCGTGATCGAGCAGGTGAATGCCGTTCATCGTCAGCGGCTTGTCGGCCGCCGCGTAAAGCTTCTGCGTCGGCGCGAAGAGATCGACAAACAAAACTTTCTTCGCCTGACAAACTTCCTGCATGGCCTTCGTGTAGATCGCCAGCTTCGCGTTGTTCGCCGAGCCATCGGGCAGATTCGGATTCTTGAGGTTCTCGTGAGCAATTGGCGAGAAGAACACCAACCGCGGCGGCGCTTCGCCGTCGTACTTTTGCGCAAGCATCCCGTCGATCGTCTCCGCGAGATCTTTGCGGAACCCTTCCAGACCCGGCGCACCACGCAGAGCCTCGTTGTAGCCGAAGAAGCAGAAGACGACGCTCGCTTTGTTCTTCGTCAGCCATTGATCCGGGCTACCGAAGTTGTCTTCGCGCTGCCGCAGCTTCAGCTCGTCACCGGAGTAGCCGAGGTTGCGAAAGGTGAGATCCATTTCGGGATTGATCGCATGGAGGTAAGTCTCCAGCCACGCCGAGTGCTGCATGCGATCGGCCAGCGTATTGCCGATGTAGGAGATGCGATCCCCCTTCTTCAGTTGCAACGCCGGCTCGGCGGCCGGAGCGGAACTCGGCCAGAGAGTCAGCAGTGTCAGCAGCAGGCCGGTCGTCGCCACGTTCGCCACCGCCTGTTGAAAAATGTAACCCGAAGCGTCAGCGAGGGAGTTCGACTCTTGAATTCTCGGAGTTTCTGACCCTCGCTCACGCTTCGGGTTACATCTTTCCGAGTTTTTTAACGGGCTGGCCAGAACGTGGGCTAATCGTCGGTTAGCCCACGTTCTGGCGAACGTGGCTACGGTTTGGAAAACACTCTTGAGCATCATCGGTGGTCTTTCCTCTTGATGTCGCATGGTCCAATTAAGATTTGTCCACACAAATTCACGAATGGGAATTCCCAGTATGGTGGTTCAACCTCTAGTCGTCGATTGCCACTTCGCAGAACGTCAGCGCGGCGAGGCCGTTCTTGCCGTAGAGCAGGTTGTCCGGGTTCCAATTGGCGCTATCGAGATAGGTCACGGTCTTCGCCTGCGAGGGGTTCTTCAACTTCAACGTGAGGCAGGTTCCGTTCGCGGAACCGGACGCGACGGACTTGGGTTCTCCGTCCAAATGGAACTGGCTGGTCAGCGCGTCGGACCAGACGATTTGGGAATCGAATTCCAAGACGAGTTCGTCGCGTTGTTCGGTCGTGAAGAAGGCGCGCTGCAAGTTCGGCGGTGTGAGGGGGCCATCGCTGTGGCGGTGATAAAGCTGGGCGTCGATCAACGGGTTCAGCAGCCGAGCGAACTCGGCGTAACCGGCTGCCGGGAAGTGGCAGCCGCCGGGTGGTTTGATGCCGAGCGTCGACATCACGCTGAGGTTCGAGAACAGTTTTGGCAGCGTGCGCTGCACTTCACGCAGGCGGTTGTCCGAGCCGTTGATCCCCATCGCGCAGGACTTCGGCCAAATCTGAAAGACGTAGTAACGCTCGATGTTGGGAAAATCTTCTTTCCAACTGGCGGAGAGATCGACGAAGAACTGGCGATAGGTTTCATAGCCATAGCCGCCGGTCGGGCCGTCGGCACCTTGATCGTTCTCCCCTTGATGCCAGAGGATGGCGCGGATGCCGTGAGTCAGCTTGGCTTGTTGGATTCGCCACAGCAGCCGGCCGTAGATCGTGCTGACATCGGTGGGATCGGCGTTGTTGCGTTGATGCTGGTCGATGCGCGTGCCGCCGACCGCTCCGTTGATGAGGCAGATCGGAATCTGGTGTTGCTCGGAGAGGCGGCGTCCGAGTTCCATCCCCCAATAACCGATCTCCGACTTGCCACCCGGACTGCGAGCTTCCGCATTGGCCCACAGCTTGAGCCGCGAACCGTTGGGATCGCTCGCTGTCGCGCCGAACGTGCGGACCCACTCGCTGGGGGCGAGCGGGTTCTCTTTGCCGAAGTCGGTGGCGACGGCGTTCGACTGGCCGTTGATGAGGAACACATCGCCGCAAACGATGTTCTTCGCGGTGTGCAGCACGGTCTCTTTGTCGCCGGTCTTCGTGCCAAATTCGGTGCGATATTTCACCAACTCCGCCTTCAGCTTCACCGACAACGAATACGTCTTCTCGGCCGTCGGCTTGCCTGTCTGAGTGGCGAAGAGTTTGTCGTCCGCGAAGACTCGAACGAAGACGGAATTCGCTGTTTCAGTGAGTGCCCCGGCATAGGTCAAATAGCCAAAACGAAAACCGTCCTGATCGGTCCCCTCACAAGCAATGAATTGGTTGTCTTCCGGTGTCTCGTTGGCGGTAAGCGGTCGAGTCAACGTAAAGGGCTCCTCCGATGGCGATGGTTCCTTCACATCGATTTTTTTGGTTTCGTAGTACCACGCTCCGCCGCCGTTGCTGACGGCCACTTCGACGCGCAGCATCCCGCTTCCCTGTGCTCGCTTTAAGATCAACTTTCCCGGCAGCACTTCTTTGATGACTGCGACATCGTTGACTGACCACTTGAATTGCAATTGATCAACGCCCTTCGCCTTCAACTCGGCCAGATTGGTGACTCGCGGAACAACTTCG
The DNA here is from genome assembly GCA_945893045.1 of Planctomyces sp. SH-PL62. GTDB lineage: Bacteria > Planctomycetota > Planctomycetia > Planctomycetales > Planctomycetaceae > SXKJ01. Next base: position 64,934 of record CAMDEA010000004.1, on the reverse strand, counting down.
ATCGTTTGTCGTCCGTCCCAAGTTGCCGGAGCAGTCAGCGTGAAGTCCGGTTCCGGAATGGCTTCGTTGATCTTGATCGTGATGTCTTGCGACTTCACCGCGTTGGGGTAGATCGCTTGGAACTGCAGCTTCCGATACGCATCGTGTGAGACACGGCCAGCAGGGAACGTGAAAGAGAACCGATCGGTGGCCACGACCGGTTTGAAGTCGGCTGGCAGCTTCGGATTGGAGTAGATCCAGAAAACTTTTTGAGCCCCTCCGGCCTTTGCCGTCACGGTGACAGACTGGCCCTCATCGACTTCCACTTTCATTTGCGAAACCGAAAACTCATCCGCTGGCTGCACGATTGGGCCAACCAGCGTCTGGTTTGGCTTCTGATTCTCGTATTGCAGCTTGATCCAATCCGCCGAACGCACGACTTGTGAGACGCGGACTTCGTCGAGGTCGCCGACGAAATCAAAGTTGTTGTACCAGCCGCCGATCCACAGCCGCGCCGGCGTCCGGATGTTAAGCGGTGGGCCTTGCTTGAGGTTGGTCCCTTCCAGCACGCCGTTCACATAGATCTTCGATTCCCCTTCGCGATAGGTGTGAACGACGTGCGTCCAATCGCCGAGCGGCAGGCGGCTGTCGCTCGCGACGTTGCCGCCGGAGAAGTAGCAATCCATGCGGATGTGCGGCGGACTGCGGAACTGCATCACGACTTTGCCTTGAGCTTGCTCGTTGCCCCAGGCGATGAGCGTTGTGTTCGGTCGCTCGGGACGGAACCAGGCTTCGGTGCTGTGAGAACTCGCGCCGACCGGATAGTTCGGGATCTTGTCGCCTCCGAAGACACCCTTGCCGCCGGGCAGATGCCGAGCCGTTCCGATCATCCCCGCCGTCGGTGTCGTGCCGTTGTCGGTGCTGGTGAGCGTCCCGACTTCGTCCCGCACGTCGTTACTCATGTGCCAGACACTGAGGTATCCGTTCGACTCATTGAAGACGGCTTTGCCATCGGACTCGCTGGTCGCGTTCGAGTTGCCCCAATGCAGCTTGATCTCCTGCCGCGAGTTCCCCTCGATCAGCGGCACTCGCACCCAAACGCTCGTGGTCCCATTCGTCGCGTCCCAGTCTTCGATCTGAAACGCGAGACGCTCGCCATTGCTCGACGAGAATCGCAGGTCAGCGCCATTCGGCTTCACCTGCGTGAAGTCGAAGAAGTCGCGATGCAGTCGCACCAGTACCGGGAACTGTTCCACCTTCGTACCGGCGGGAAGGTCGGCCCCTTCGCGATCCGTCAGCAGCCACATTGAACCGGAATGCTTCCAGCCCGCATCGTTCGCCGCAGCCTTCGCCGGCTTGTCATCCGCGGCACTCGGCCAAGCCAGCGCGAGTTGCAGCGTGAGAGCACCAAGCAGGATCAACCCACGTTGTGGCTTGATGGTCGTATTGAGTTTCATGAGTTTATCCGCAGGGCGCTAGCCCGGTTTGGGATGGCTCGAACCGGACGCTAGTGCCACAGATTGGAATTCACCTTCCACCAGAACCACCGCTGGCCTGCCTGTTGATCAGAACGAGCATCTTGGACCGGTGCTTCCCACGGATGGCATGGCGATACCACGGATAAAACAGTGCTTCTCATTCTTCATCCGTGGTATTGCTCTGCCATCCGTGGGAATTTCGGGGTTTCATGACAGGTTATTTGCGATCGCTCGCACTAGCGCGTTCCGGCTGATTGAATCGCGCGCCGCTTCCAGAAGGTCACGCCAAAATATCGCGGATGACATGGCCATGCACGTCGGTCAGGCGGCGGGCGATGCCGTTGTGATAGAAGCTGAGTTGTTCGTGATCGAGCCCCAGCAGATGCAACGCCGTCGCGTGCAGATCGTAGCTGTAGCTGGGATTCTCGGCCGCATGCCAGCCGAGGTCGTCGCTGGTGCCGTAGCTGGTGCCGCCGCGAATTCCGCCGCCGGCGAGCCACGCGGTGAAGACGCCGGGGTTGTGATCACGTCCCTTCTGTGAGCCTTGCATGAACGGCTGCCGGCCGAACTCGGACGTGCAGATGATGAGCGTCGAATCGAGCAGCCCGCGCTGCTTCAAATCGGCAATGAGCGCGCTGGCTCCGGTGTCGAGCACTCGGCCCCAGTAGCCGTGATCGCGGACGATGTCTTCGTGGCTGTCCCAATTTGGGCGAATCTTTTTCGACGACGTGTTCTCCGCACCGCAGAAGATCTGCACGAAGCGGACGCCCCGCTCGACCAACCGTCGCGCGAGCAAACATTGTCGCCCGAACGGCCCGACGTCCGGGTCGTCAAGTTCGTATGGTTTGAGCGTCGCCGCGCTCTCGCCCGACAGATCGACCGCTTCGGGAGCACTCATCTGCAACCGCGCGGCCAACTCGTAAGCCGCAATGCGAGCTTCCAGCAACGAATCCCCGCGCCGATCCGCATGAGCGACGTTGAGCGTTCGCAGGAACTCGCGGCCGTCTCGTTCCGCGTCCGGTGACACGCTTCGATCGGCTGGCGGAAAGAGATCGGCGATCGGAGGCCGCTCGGCGGACGTCTCGATGACCGTTCCTTGATGCACGGCAGGAAGAAAGCCCGCAGCCCAATTGGCCAATCCACCCGGAGGGAGTCCGCGCGTGTCCGGCAACACGACGAACGCCGGCAAGTTTTCACTCTCGCTGCCCAGTCCGTAGGTCACCCACGCCCCCATGCTCGGAAAGCCGGGGCGAATGAACCCGCTGTTGGCCATGAACATCGCCGGCCCATGCAACGCCGACTTGCTCTGCATCGAGTGAATGAACGCCATCTCACCGACGTGGCTCGCCAACCTCGGAAACAGATCGCTCAGCCAGCGACCGCACTCGCCGTGCTGACGAAACTTCCAAAAGCTCTTGGCATAGTTGCCGCCGACACCGGCAAACGTCTGCTTTCCCAACTCGGCATCAAACGCCTCGCCATGTCGCCGCTCCAGTTCCGGCCGGTAATCCCAGGTGTCGACGTGACTCAATCCCCCAGGGCAAAAAATCTGCACAACGTTGGTGGCCTTCGCCGCGAAGTGAGCCTTCCGACTCGCCAGTGGGTTCTTCGACGACATCGGCTCGGCCGCAAGCAACCGATCGCCGTGCAGCAGCGACGCGAGCGCCACGCTTCCGAACCCGCCGCCGAGATCCCAGAGGAATTGGCGGCGTGATTGATGTAGCCGAACTCCTGAGAGTTCGGTGTTCTCACGAATGCCCGAAGTCTCACGACTTCGGCTACGGTCAGACTTGGAACGATAGTCAGTCCACATACACAAACTCGTTGGCGTTCAAAAGCATTCGACAGAGTTGGGTGAGATCGCGTCCTTGCACGAGCGACACGGCGGCAGCGGTCTCCACCGAAGTCGGCTTGCGACCGAAAGCCAGTTGGAACGCGCGAGCCACTTGCGCGGTCGGCTCTGTTCCCGCATTGGCCTTCACGCGGTCGGCGAAGTAGCCGCTCTGACGCAGCATGAAATCGTTGTTGAGCAACGTCAGCGATTGCAGCGCCGTGGTCGTCGTGTTGCGAGCGGGGACCAGGTTCGCGGGACTTGGACAATCGAGCGTCGTCAGAAATTGATGGGTCGTCGTCCGCACGGCGAAGCGATAGACACTGCGCCGCCACAGGTCGGGCGAGTCGGGTGTGATGTAGCGATAGACCGGGGCGTACTCCTCTTGGTACTCGAAGTCGCGATAGCCGGGGCCGAACATCGTCGCGTTGAGCTTGCCGCTCACGGACAGCACCGAGTCTCGCAAAGACTCGGCATCCAACCGGCACGGGTTCATTCGCCAGAGGAGGCGGTTGTTGGCGTCGATGGCAATGGCCTGTGTCGTAGCGGAAGTCGTGAGACTTCCGTTTCCGCGTCCAGTCACCGAACTCTCACGAGTTCGGCGACTCGACTCCTGGCGATACGCCGCGCTCGTGCAGATCAGGCGATGGATGGCTTTCAGCGACCAGCGCTGGGCGAGCAACTCGTCGGCCAGCCAATCGAGCAACTCTGGATGCGATGGCTGACTGCCGCCGAGTCCGAAGTCGCTGGGTGTTTCCACGAGGCCGGCCCCGAAGTGGTAATGCCACAGCCGATTCACGATGACTCGGCGAGTCAGCGGATTCGCAGGGGACGTGATCCAATCGGCGAAAGCCTTGCGTCGTTCGCCGTCGGACGACTGCAACGTACCGAGTTCCGGCTTCAGACCGCTGACGCACGACAGCGATGTTGGTGAAACCTCGTCCGCCGGTTGTTCGGGATCGCCTCGTTTCAGCAGCTTTACCGGCGGCGGAGTTTCGGTGATGACGGCATAGACCTTCGTTGGGACGGGGAACGCCGCGAGTTCCTTCTCCAGTTCTGCGCGACGTTGTTGCAGACGCGCAAGCTGAACTTTGTCGGCATCGGACAGCGGTGGCGGTTGAGCGGCGACCAGCCAGGGGTCGGCGAAACAAATCTGGTCGTGCCCGATGCCGTTGCCGCCGTCGGTGGACATCAATGTGAGAAACCTCGCGGGGGACGGAAGCACCACATCGACCGCGAGGCCGCCGTCGTCTCGGCCGATGTTTTTCTGATTGGCCTTCAGTTCGCCATCGACGTACACGAAGTAGCTCGCGCCGTTCTTGGGTGTCTGACCGAAGTACCCGGCCGTCGCGGTGAATTTCATTTCGGCGGGCGCACCCGCTTCGCGCAGCGCGGCGAGATCAAACGTGATGGCCGCGTTGGCGTGCAGCGACAGCAGCGTGTGACCGTCGGCCGCGTAATCGACACCGTCGAGCTTCGTCGAGAAGTGCGAGTTCACCGGGCCGAAGCGAATCGCGTCCCACGCTTGTCCCGACGTGCGCGGCGGTTTCATCACCTTCAGGCCGGTCGAAGAGATTTGCGTTCCTTCCGGCGAGAGGTCGGGGATGACGACTCCGTCCACAAACTTCGCTGTCGAGCGTGCGAAGATGTTTGGCTTGGCTCCTTCGAGGAAACCTCGCTTCGCCGACTGAGGCTTGCCGGTGATCAGGTCAATGCCCTCGCCCAGCTTGCCAGTGCCGAGTCCATCGCCACCGCCGACGATGTCCGCCAGATCGAAATGCCGGCCGCTGAGCTTCGCCTGTTCGGTACGAACCTGTTGCAGCTCGGCGTTCAATGCTTGCTTGCGAGCGGCAAGGTCTCGGACTTCGATCGCGCTGACTTCACGCTCGCCGCGCTTCACTCCCGCGAAGACGGCTGACAGACCGTAATACTCGCGCTGCGAAATTGGATCGAGCTTGTGGTCGTGACACCGAGCACAGTTGATCGTGACTCCGCACGCCGCCGTCATCACCTGCGTCAGCATGTCGTCGAGATCGTCCGCGCGAGCCAATCGCTTCAGCACCGGACTGGGAGTCTCCGCCTGCCCGACGAAATCCCACGGACCCGCCGCGAGGAATCCGGTGGCGATGACAGCCTCGGGATCGTTGGGCCGCAGCACGTCGCCGGCGATTTGGTCGCGCAAGAAATCGTTGTAGGGCTTGTCGGCGTTGAGCGCCCGGATCACCCAGTCGCGATAACGCCACGCATTATCGCGCCGCTGATCACGCTCGAAGCCATGCGTGTCGGCGTAATGAGCGATGTCCAACCAATGCCGCGCCCATCGCTCGCCGTAATGCGGCGAATCGAGCAACCGATCGACGAGTTTTTCGTAAGCCTGCGGATCACGATCGCTGGCGAACGCTTCAACCTCTTCCGGCGTCGGTGGCAGTCCGAGCAGATCAAACGTCAGCCGTCGAATCAACGTGCGGCGATCGGCCTCCGGCGACATCGTCAATCCGTTGGCATGAAGTTTCGTTTTGAGAATCGTATCAATCGGATGTTCGTTGTTCGGCGGCGTCATTCGTTGGATCGGCTGCCAGGCCCAATGCTCGCGCCGCTTGTCGTTCGCCGCCGCTCGATCCGCGTCCGATTCCGGCCAGACTGCTCCGGCATCAATCCACGCTTTCAACGCCGCAAGTTGTTCGGCCGTGAGCGGCTTCCCGTCCGGCGGCATCCGTTCGTCATCGTTCGTGCTGGAGACTCGTCGCCACAACAGACTCTCGCCGCTCTTGCCTGGGACGATGACCGGGCCGCTCTCACCACCACGCAGAGCCAAGCGCTTCGCATCCAGTCGCAACTCCCCTTTTTGTTTGTTCGCACCATGACAGGCAACGCAGCGTGCAGAGAGGATCGGTCGAATGTCTCGTTCAAACGAAATCTCATCCGCCCGCCCACACGCGAGGAGCATCAGAAAGCAAACGGGAATGCTGGCCAGCTTCATGCGCGTGACTCCTGCGCAGGTTCAATCGTTCGGGAAATCTCGCGGCACCATTCACTGACTCACTGAGCTTTGACAGTTCCTGCGCCGGTGACTTTCTGGTGAAACGCATTGCGGATGCTGCCGCTGCCGGTGACGAGAACGTTCTGCACCATGAAGACCGTGACGACTCGTTGTTCGGGGTCGATCCAGCCGTGAGTGGCGAACGCTCCGCCGTGACCGAACGCGAGCGGTGAGAAGCCGGGGATCGCGGCTTTGTCTGGCGGACTGCATTGCCAGCCGAGTCCGTAGCTGAGCGTCTTGCCCCCCGCTTTGTGAGGCCGCGTCATCTCGGCAATCGCGGACTCGGACACGATGCGTCGTCCCTGACAAACGCCGCCGTCGAGAATCATCTGATAGAACTGCGCCAGGTCGCTGGCCGTCGAGAACAAGCCGCCCGATGGCTCGGTCATGTGGCGGTCTCCGGCATCCGAAGTGAAGAACGGATTGTGAGTCCGAACCAGTCCGTGACCGTCGTCAGCGGTCTTGTAGGTCTTGGCGATGCGTGCTCGCAGCCGATCGTCCGGATGAAAACTGGTGTCGTGCATCTTCAGCGGATCGAGCACTCGTTCGCGCATCAACTCGTCGAACGGCTTGCCGCTGACGATCTCGGCGATGCGACCGGCCACGGTGATGCCGAAGCCGTACTCGTAGTTCGATCCCGGCTCGAAGGCGAGCGGAGCCTTCACCAGCTCCAACGTGTAGCCCTTGAGCGCATGCGCGCCGTCGGTCGGCTTGCGCGGCGGGAACGCCAACCCCGACGTATGCGAGAGCAAGTCGCGGAGCGCGACGGGCCGGCTCGGCGACTGACCATTCGCGAGCTTCATCTGCCCCAGTTCCGGCAACCACTTCGAGGCCGGCTCATCGAGCGACAGTTTGCCGTCATCGACCAGCGTGAGAATCGTCGTCGCGCTGATCGACTTGGTCATCGACGCGATCCAGAACACCGAGTCTTTGCTCATCGGAGTCTGCTGCTCGCGATCCGCGAAGCCGGTCGCCGCGTGATGGACGATCTTTCCGTCTTTCATCACGAGCGTCACCACACCGGCCGCATGCCCAGCGGCCACCGCCGCGTCCATCGCCGACGGAATTTCAGCCAGTCGTTCCGCGCGGACTTCCGCTCGCAGTTCCGGCAACAGGCTCGGAATGAGCCAGAGGACCAAGATGCTCCAGAGGACTTTCATCGTTCGTCTCCCGTTGATTTCGTGTGCGGCGATTCGACATATAGCTCGCACAGCCTCCGATGAGACGTTTGCCTGTTTAACCCCAACGCCATCGGCGTGGGCGCGCACGCCGATGGCGTAGCGGTTAAATAAACATCTCACTCATGGCCGTGCGAGGTATAACGTAACTCGCCGATCGAAACTTTGCATTCAATGCTCTCAGCCGAACCGCACACGGTGAAGCGTTCGCCCTCGCCGACGTTTCGGGTTAATGTGAGCGGGTCTCTGGCACGCGACAACACCAATAGAAGGTTCATCGAATGATCATCGACCGCTTGGACAACTCGGCTCGTTACTTCGTGCTCGGCGAACGGATCGCGACGGCGCTGAAGTATCTGCGAGACAACGACTGCACCAAATTGCCAGTGGGGAAGATCCCCATTCAGGGCGAGCATATTTACGCGCTCGTGCAGGACAACACGACCAAGACTCGTGATCAAGGGGTCTGGGAAGCTCATCGAAAATACATCGACGTGCAGTTCGTCGCCGCCGGCGTCGAGGAGATGGGCTACGCGAACATCCAGACGCTGACGATCAAGCAGCCCTACGATGAGCAGGCCGACTACGCGCTGTTCGAGGGGAGTGGAAGTTTCGTAACGGTCCCGGCCGGGAGCTTTACGATCTTCTTTCCGGAGGACGGCCATATCCCTGGCTCCGCCGTCGATGGTCAACCAGCGGCCGTTCGCAAGGTCGTCGTGAAGGTCGCGGTGTAGTGGACGTGGAAGATCGACGAGACCACGCGGCATCCGTGTTCAACGCCGACGCAAGCTGGCGATCAGGACAGAATCTCCTGCACAACTTGGCCATGCACGTCGGTCAGTCGGTAGTCTCGGCCTTGGACGCGATAGGTGAGCTTGGTGTGATCGATGCCAAGCAGATGCAGCGCGGTGGCGTTGAGATCGTGGATATGCACAGGGTCTTTGACGATGTTGTAACTGAAGTCATCCGTCTCGCCGTGGACGTGGCCCCGTTTCACACCGGCACCAGCCATCCAGACGCTATAGCAGCGCGGATGATGGTCGCGGCCGTAGTTGTTCGCCGTGAGCGTCCCTTGGGAATACACCGTGCGACCAAACTCGCCGCCCCAGATGACGAGCGTGTCTTCCAGCAAGCCGCGCTCCTGAAGGTCGGTCAGTAGCGCTGCGGTAGGCTGATCGGTGTCGTAACACTGACTCTTGATCCCCTTAGGCAGGTCGCCGTGCTGGTCCCAACCGCGGTGATAGAGCTGAATGAATCGCACGCCACGCTCGGCCAGCCGGCGTGCCAGAATGCAGTTGGCCGCGTAGGTGCCGGGCTTCTGGGATTCGGGACCATAGCGTTCAAAGATGTTCGCGGGTTCTTTCGACAAGTCCGCCAGTTCCGGGACCGCCGTCTGCATGCGGAAGGCCATTTCATACTGGTCGATGCGCGCCTGCGTTTCGGGGTCTTGAGATTCGGCAAACTTCAGGCGGTTCAGCGCGGCGACATCATCGAGCATCGCGCGGCGGCGGTCGCTGGTGATGCCGGGTGGGTTCGACAGGAACAGCACCGGATCCTTTCCCGAACTGAACCGCACCCCCTGATGTCGCGACGGCAGGAAGCCGGAGCTCCACATGCGCTCGTGTAGCGGCTGGGCGTTGGTCGGACCGCTGGGTCGCGAGATCATCGCCACGAACGCGGGGAGGTCAGCGTTTTCCGAACCGAGTCCGTAAGCCACCCAAGAACCGAACGCGGGCCGTCCGCCGATCTGATGGCCGGTTTGCAGCAGCGTCATCGCCGGGTCGTGATTGATCGCCTCGGTGTGCAATGAGCGAATGACGCACATCTCATCCGCGAACTTCGCCGTGTGCGGCAGCAGTTCGCTCAACCACATTCCCGAATCCCCGTGCTGCTGGAATTTGTAGACCGACGGCGCAACGGGAAAGCGCTTCTGCCCGGCGGTCATCCCGGTGAGCCGCTGCTCGCCCCGGATGGAGTCGGGCAAGTCTTTGTCGAACTGCGACGCGAGTCCCGGCTTGTAATCGAACAGTTCCAATTGCGATGGCGCGCCGGCTTGCGTGAGCCAGATGATGCGCCGCGCTCTCGGCGCGAACTGCGGTGCGCGCGTGTCGGCGAACAATTGCGGGTTCAGCAACGACGCGAGCGCCGCGGCACCGACGCCGGTGCCACTCAAGAAGTGGCGGCGGGAGAGTCCGGTCTGAAATGTTTCAACGGTCATGGGCGTCTTTCAAAAGTTACAAGATTGATCGTTTGACATTTGTCTTTACTCCGAAGGAGTTGTGCCACATAGCCCAGGGTTGCCGCGCATCGCGGCTACCCTGGGTTCGCAGTTCATTGCAATCTCTACCCCGAAGGGGTTGCGGCCGTCGGAAATTCCATGTGACGGAACCCCTTCGGGGTACATGGTCCGTTTGGGTGTTTTTCCCAGGGTAGCTCGCTTCGCGAACAACCCTGGGCTGTGAGACGCAACTCCTTCGGAGTAGAGACAAGACTCGTCTTGCAAAACCGAGTAACACTGTCATTCCTTCGTGATGACTTCATCGAGATTGAGCAGCGTGCTGGCGATGGCCGTGAACGGGGCGAGTTCTCCGGGATTCAAAGTTGCATCGGAGGCTGCATCGCCCACGGCGAGGAACGCTTTGGCCGCCTCGCGATCGTTTTCAAAATCTAAGCGGGCGCGCTCATAAGCAGCACGGAGCACGGCCAACTCGGCGGGCCTCGGCGGACGCGACAGCAACAGGCGGAAGCCGTGGGTGAGCCGCGACTCCACCGTGTCACCACCCTCGCGCAGCATGCGGTGCGCGAGGAAGCGCGCCGCCTCCACATAGGTCGTGTCGTTCATCAGGTTGAGCGCCTGGAGCGGCGTGTTCGTGCGCGGTCGTCGCAGCGTGCAGGCTTCGCGGAACGGCGCGTCGAACAGCAGCATCGCGGGATGCGGGACGGAACGTTTCCAATAGGTGTAGAGGCTGCGGCGGTGGAGATCGTCCCCTTTGCCGGGGACATAAATGTTGTAGCCGTTGCCAGCGGTAACTTGCTCGTAGAGGCCCGGCGGATGATACGGCTTCACCGAAGGGCCGCCGATTTTCTCGACCAGCAATCCGCTCGCAGCGAGCGCCTGGTCGCGCACGAACTCGCCCGTCAATCGGTATCGCGTGCCACGCGCGAGGAGGCGATTCTCAGGATCGCGATCGCGCAGCAACGGCGTGAGGTGCGATTGCTGGCGATAGGTGGCGCTCGTGACCATCAGCTTCATCAGGTGCTTCACATCCCAGCCACTGCGGATGAACTCGGCCGCGAGCCAGTCGAGTAACTCCGGATGAGAGGGCGGATCTCCCTGAGCACCAAAGTCCTCGCTGGACTTCGCCAAGCCCGTGCCGAAGACCTGCTGCCAGAGCCGGTTCACGGTCACTCGCGCCGTCAATGGATTCTGCGGACTGACAAGCCACTTCGCGAGACCGAGTCGATTGCGCGGGAGGTCGTCCGCGAGAGCGGGTAACACGGCAGGTGTCGCCGCGGTGACGCGGTCACCCGGCTTGTCGTAGACGCCGCGCAGCAACACAAAGGTCGGGCGCGCTTCGGGCAACTCGGCCATGACCAGCGTTGTGGGAATCTCCGTCTCAGCGGCGGCGACTTTCTTCTTGAAGTCGGTCAACTGGTCGTTCAGCTTGGTGTGCTCGGGCGATGTTTTGTCCGTCAGCGCCGCGAGCTGCTCAGTCACGGTCTTCACTTGCGCGTTCAGCTCATTGAGCTTGGCCTCGACCTCCGGTGCCGGCAGTTTCAGGAACGGCGGACTGTTCTGTCGGATGTGGGCACCGTAGTTGCCCACGCCTCGTTCGGGAACGTTGTGGAAAAATGCCTTCAGCGCGTAGAAGTCGCGCTGTGTGAAGGGATCGAATTTGTGATCGTGACAGCGGCAGCAATTGAAGGTCTGGCCGAGCCAGACTGTCGCGGTCGTCTCCACGCGGTCGGCCGTGTATTCCGCGAGAAACTCCGCGTCGATGATCCCCCCTTCCTCGTTCATCATGTGGTTGCGGTGAAAGCCCGTCGCGATCCGCTGGTCTCGCGTGGCGTCCGGCAGCAGATCGCCGGCGATCTGCTCGATCGTGAATTGATCAAACGGCATGTTGTCATTGAAGGCGCGAATCACCCAGTCGCGCCACGCCCACAGTTCGCGATCACGATCGACCTGATAACCGTTCGAGTCCGCATAGCGCGCCGCGTCCAGCCAGTCCACCGCCATTCGCTCACCGTAGCGCGGCGACTTCAGCAATCGCTCGACGACCTTTTCATAAGCCTGCTCCGAGTCGTCGGCGAGGAACGCATCCACCTCCGCGAGCGTCGGCGGCAGACCGGTTAAATCGAGCGACACGCGGCGAATCAACGTCACCTTCGCCGCCTCGGGCGACGGCACAAGCCCCTCGCTCTCCAGCCGCGCGAGGATGAAACGATCGAGATCGCTGCGCGACCAATCTCCGCGCGTCACCGCTGGCATCGTGCCCGGTGCGAGCGGCAGGAAGGACCAATGCGGCTCATACGTCGCACCTTGCTCGATCCATTGCCGCAACTTTCCCTTCTGCGCGGCGGTCAACGACTTAGACGTCTTCGGTGGCGGCATCACTTCCGCCGCATCCGCGCTGTTGATGCGTGCCCACAGCCGCGACTTGTTCAAGTCTCCCGGCACGATCGCCACATCGCCCGACTCCGCCGCCTTGAGCGCCTCGTCGCGCACATCCAATCGCAGACCGGCCTGTCGCTGCTTCGCATCCGGACCGTGACACGGAAAGCAGTTCTCCGAGAGCATCGGCCGGATGTCGCGATTGAACTTCACGCGGTCATCGGCCCAGCCGGTGGCCCCGGAGAGTATGCACAACGCGCTGAAGAGCAGCTTGTGACCAGTCGAGTTCATTTCGAGTGCTCCTGATGTGTTTCGACTCGGCGAGTCGGTCGAGTGACTCGACAACTCGGCCACCGTCTGTTGGCGAACTGCTCGCAGTGTAATCGGACATTTCGCGCAGGACGTCCCAGCCGAGATAGTTTCGTCGAAGTCGCGATGGGTGGCAGCGCTCACGCGTGCGGTGAGCGGGTTCTCTTTCGACGCGACCCACGCCGCCATGATCCCGCGCCAAGCCAGCCTCCGTGAGGCAAAGATCCGGCCGATCGAGCCCAGCCACTGATTGCGGACGACGTGCGGCTCCGCGATTGACGGATCGTCTCTGCTCCGATAATTGTAAGTGACTACTTACTCTATCAGACAAGGTGTCGCGATGCCCCGTCCCAGCCAAATTGATGTACAGCGCAAGAAGCTGTTGCCCATCGTCTGCCAGACGTTTAGCGAACTGGGGTATCGGCGGACCACGACTGCGGAACTGGCGCAGCGCTGCCAAGTCCGGGAGAACATCTTGTACCGGCTCTGGCCGGACAAGAAGGGAATGTTTCTGGCGGCGATCGACGACGTCTTTCAGTCCCGCGCCGAGAAGTGGGAGCAGATCCTGGTCGATCTCCCCAATCCCAAATTGCGAGTCGAACGGCTGGTGGCCTATGAGGCGCAGCATCAAGGTGAGTTGGGGTTTTATCGAATCATCTTTACGGCGTTGGCCGAAACCGACGACGAAGAGATGCGGGCCGCATTGATCCGCATGTACCGTCAGTTTCACAAGCGGGTATCGCGGCAAATCAGGACGGATCACGCGAGTGATCGCGATCGTCTGCCGGTCAGCGATGCCGCTTGGGGTTTGCTGGGACTGGCCACGATTTCCAACATCATTGTCGAGCTGAATCTGCTCGGCCCGCGTCAACGCAAGCAGATGTTTGCATCGGTGGCTCAGGCTCTCGTGAGGGACACGGTTTGATCGTTCTCTGTTTTTCACGATGTGTCAGTGCGTGCCTCTGGTTTCTTTTTTCGGAGTTGAGACATGACCAACGTCTTGAATCGTCGATCCTTTCTGGCGAGTGCCTTGAGCACGTCTTGGCTCGCGAGCCAATCGCTGATGCCTTCCGAGACCGCTGCCTGCGAACCGCCACTAACATTGGACATCCACGTCCATCTGTTTGGAGTCGGAGAGGGCGGGACCGGTTGCCGAATTGCGCAGCCGATCAGGGAGGGTTTGCAGTTCCGTTACGTGCTGGCCCTGCTGCGGCTGCAGGTGCCGGGCCAGACGATCGACGCACGCTACGAGGAGGTGTTGGCGGAACAGGTGCGGGGGTCCGGTCTCAGCCAGGTGGCGATCTTGGGTCAAGACGCGGTCTACGATCGCAGCGGCCAGCCTGACTGGGCACGCACGTCGTTTTATGTGCCGAACGATTACGTCTTCGCGGTGGTGGCTCGGCACTCCGAATCCATGCTCGCGTGCCCGTCGATCAATCCCGAACGAGCCGATGCGTTGCAGGAACTCGCCTGTTGCCATGCGAAAGGGGCGCGGTTGTTGAAGATCCATCCGCCGACGCAAGGAGTGAATATCGCCGACCGCAAACACGCGCAGTTTTTCCGCTGCTGCTGTGAACTCAACATGGTGGTCCTGGTTCACACCGGTCATGAGCACAGTGCTCCGGTGATCGACAAGCACCTCGCCGCACCGAGCCGCTTGGAGCTGGCTCTCGATCAAGGTTGCACCGTCGTGGCCTGTCACGCGGGAACCGGCTGGATCACGGACACCCCGGATCAACTCCCGGAGTTCGTGGCGTTGCTGAAGCGTTATCCGAAACTCTGGGGCGACACTTCGGTGCTGGGCACCCTCGGTCGAGTCCGCGACTTCGGTCGTCTGCTGGAGCACGAAGAGCTGGTTCGCAGTCGGTTACTGCATGGCAGCGACTTCCCATTTCCGGCCTCGCCGGCGGCCTTTGCGGCACGTCTCGGAGCGGAATCGGCTCGACAACTCGAACAGGAAACCAACCTGCTGAAAAAAGATTTCGCCTTGAAAGAGGCTCTCGGTATCGGGCGTGCCAGTGCGCAACGAGGCTACGCCGTTGCCAACGTCTGCTGATTCATTCCAATCGATATCGGCAAGTTCCTCCATGACCGCTTCGCGCTGGCACCTGGGGTTGATGGTCGCTGTTTTCAGTCGCCGTCACGTCGAGTCGTTCTTCTGGCGATCGGTGTTTTCCTGAGTCGGTTCAGTGTTCGTAATCCGCACCGGTGAGGCTGCGCAGGACGGACTGCTGCCATTGGGTGAGTCGGGTTTGGAGTTTTTGAGCGAGGGCGGGTTGTTGCTCGATGAGGTTGGCCTTTTCCGCAGGATCGGCTGCGAGATCGAAGAGCTCGCGTTTGGGCGCATCGGCTTTCTGCTCATGGATGACGAGCTTGAACTTGCCCTCGATGATGGCGCGGGGGCCGAAGTTGTCGTCCTCTGTGATGGCGGGATGGCGGTAGTTGGTGAAGTCGCGCGTGGCTTTGCCGCCCATCAACTTGACGAGCGGGGTGGTCCCCTTTTGCAGCTCAGGATCGATCCAGGGATTGGGCTTCGCGCGTGCGAGTCGCGCGGTGTTGTATTCCCAGAAAAAGAGCGGGCTGGGGCGCTCGGTCATTTTGTCATCCAGCACGGGGGTCAGATCCATGCCGTCGAGCGGACGATCCGGCACTGGCTGGCCGACGAGCGCGCTGAGCGTGGGGAGCAAGTCGCTGGTGCTCGCGCGGACGCTGGTGGTGCGCGGCTTGGGAATGCGCTCCGGCCACTCGATGAGACCGGGGACGAGCGTGCCTCCCTCATAGACCTGGCCTTTGACTCCGCGATGCGGCAGGCCGAGCGCGGCGTCGGCGGAGGTGCCGTTATCACCACAGTAAAACAGCAGCGTGTCCTGGCGGAGACCTTGCGCGGCGAGGTGCTTTCGCAACAGGCCGATCGCGCGATCCATCGCCGTGATCTCCGCGTAACGCTCGCGCAACACTTCGCCTTGCGGCCGAGTCACCGGACCACCCGTTTCATTGGACGTGAGGCGGACCATCTTCGAGTACTTTGCGGGCAAGTCATCGTAGAGCGTGAGATCGGCGGGCAGGCCGCTATACGGCTCATGCGGCGAGCCGAACCACACGATCGTGAAGAAGGGTTTGCCTGCTTGTCGGGCGCTGTCGATGAAGCGGATCGCTTCATTCACGACGATCTCGGAGCTTTCGCCTTGGAAAACTTCAGGCGGCCCGCCATTGCGCGACAACGACGGATTCAGCTCAAAGAAATTGTCGTGCGAGACCCAATCGTGAAAGCCCATCGCGCCGGGGCTGGTGGGCGAGCCAGCCTTGACCGGGCCGACATGCCATTTGCCGAAGTGACCGCAGTGGTAGCCGGACTTGCGGAGAATCTGCGCGATCGTGATCTCTTGCGGCCGCAGCGACCAGCCGGGCGCGAACGTGCCCATGCGGTTGGGATGGCGACCGGTCAAGAAGCTGGCTCGCGTGGGGGAGCAACTGGGATGCGCCGCGTAGAAATGATTGAACCGCAATCCGGTCGCGGCGATCTCGTCGAGGACCGGTGTCTTCACATGCGGATGGCCGTTGTACCCGGTCTCCTCCCAGCCGTGGTCATCTCCCATGAGGAGGATGATGTTCGGACTCTTCGCGGCGACGAGCGAAGGACAAAGAATCCAAAGGAGGAGGCAGAGTGAGGCGATCTTCGTAGTCATGACTTTTTCCCCTTCTTCTTCGATGCCGGTTCATCCGTCTTGGGTTTGCCTCCGTTGCAGGCGTCGTGCGAGTTGTCGTGGAGTTCAGCAGCAAGCCATCGCCCTGCAATGAAGGCTTCCCGCGCTAACCGAAGGCGTGGCGGCGATCTGATCGAGCACGGGCGGACGGCCACCGATCAATGCGCCGCGCCATTTCGAGTCATTGTCAGGTTCATCATCGTCCGGCTTCGTTTCTCACAACCTCAATCGCGCTCAACCGAGCTTTGCCTTGTTTGGCGACGAAGTTCACAACCAGGTTGTCGGTCACTTGTACATTCTCGACAACGCGGACGATCGCTGTCGCGTGCCCGTCCGCATCTCCCGCGGACGAAGCGAGGACGATCGGCAACGTCAAATTCTCCACCGCCGTTTTTCCCTGCAATTGGACATCGAAGACGATCGGTTCGCGGTCGCTCGTGCCAAGTCGCGCGAAGTGCAGCCGCACGGTGTAGGTGGCTGGCTGGTCCTTCGGGCCGAGGAGTGGCAGCGTGAGTTGTTCCACGTCTTCGGCCCAGGACGTATAGAGCCAAGGCGACTCGGTCCCGTCAATCGGCTGCAGCGATTCGCTGACGCTGGTGAATTGGCCCCCGGTTTTGAATTTGGGTTTGAGATCCAGTTTGATGTCGAGCGACGTTTCCTGATACGCCTTGTGTCGCGGGTACGAGAGCCACGTTTTGCCGTCCGCATCTTTGCGATCACCGGGAGCGCCGAGGTTGAGGGCCATCGACTGCACGGGAGTCTGCGCACCGACCGCGCTGACGATCGTCCAGGGGCGGCGCGTCTCGCGCGGTTCCATGACGATGGTTGAGGCAATCGAGAACAGGCAGACGCAGCCGGCGCTGGCTTCGGGGATCATCACCAGGCCGCCGGCCGGGATGGCGTTGATCCAACAGCCGAGGCGATGACCGGCGAAGTGTCGCGTCCCTTGATCGGAATCGAGGTCGTAGAAACCAGTCGCTCCGGAGCGAAACATCAACATGCCCGATTCGCAACCGGTCAACATGCCGCAGTGATGCCCGGTCCGCATGATGCTCCAAGGCTCTGCCGCGCCGGTCAGCGGATGCTGCCGCGTCTTCTGTTCGCCGCTGCCGAGGTCGAACGACCAAGGCTCGGCAATGACCTGGCTGCCAACGATGATGGGACGGTGCCGATAATTGGCGTCCTTCGCCCACAGCTTGTAGCCGTGCAGCGCGGAGAGCGCGACCAGCCGGCGTCGCGAGAACTCGCCGGCGACGAACTGTTTCCAATAGTGGCCGTTGGCGTTGGCTCCGCCAAGGAGCAGGACGTTGTCGTGAACCATCAGCGTGAGCTTGCCGCCGCCGATGCCGATGTCGCTGCAATCGGTCACGTCCACCGGATTGGCCCACAGCAGCTTGCCAGTGCGAGCGTTCAACGCGACGGCTCGACGGAGGTCGGCTTTCTTGGCGCGATCTTCCGCGATCTCAAGTTCCTTGCCGGTCAGTTTAGCCAGCTCGGTCTTGTCCGCTCGCAGCAGCTCCGCGCGTTGTTCGGGAGTGATCGAGCTGTCGATGAAATAGACGTTCTCCGGACTGATGGCGATGGTGTGATGCGAGATGCTCGCCCCGTTGTAAGTCCAAAGGTGTTTCCCGGTTTCGATGTCGATGGCGAAGATGCCATCGGTTGCGTCATCGGTCTTCAGCCCGCGCCGCTTCAGCTTCGCTTCCAATTCCTTGCGGATGGTGGCCGTGCCGAACAGCAAGCCGTTCTCTGTGGCCACATAGCCCCATTCGTAGTTGCCGTTGTCCTTGTCGGGCGGCAGACGGTGGATGCGTTTGGTCTCGCCGGTGGCGGCATCGAGTTCGATGAGCTGGTCTTTCACGAAATGGAACAGTCGATTGTCGGACGCCGCGAGGTTGCCGGGGTTTTGATTTTGAAAGACGCCCGTGCGGAGCGCTTTCGGGTTTTCGTACTTCCACAGGAACGTGCCGTTGTAAGCGTCGTAAGCTTGGATCGTGTCCTCGCCCTGGACGAACAATCGGCCGCCGGTCGCGAGCGGGCCGACCGCCCCTTCATGGCGATTGACCATGTCACCGGGTCCGGGATCGCCGAACCACAGGACGCCGAGATCGCCCTTCACGCGCTTGTCGAGACTGACCGCCGTGTTGGCCGCATTGCCATATTGATGCGACCAGTTGCCAGCTCCCGGCAACGCACCGCGCACCAGCGTGGCCCAGCCATCAGCGGCTTTGAGTTGAGCATGTTCGCCCAGCTCGGTTCGTTGCAGCCAAGCCGTGACGTCGGCGATCTCGATGGACTTTCCGGATGCTCCTGCCGGTTGGCCCAGCACGATCGCGCCCCCCAACGGTTTCAAATGCCGCGCGAGCTTTTGCGGATCGCCAACCAGCGCACCGTTTCTCAACAGCGAGTCGGACGCGATGACGTTGGCGAAGTAGTTCGAGTACGGCACGTTCGCGGGATCGGCCTGATGGACGACGATCCGCGTGCCATAGAGTCCGGCTCGCGACAGGCTGGCCCGTGCAGCCGCCACGTTCTTCGCGTCCGCTTCGACGGCGTAGATTTTCAGTTCGCTGCGCTTCGCCAGTTCGTAAGCCAACCTCCCTTGTTCGTTGCCGACGATCAGGCCAAAGCCTTTTTTCGCGCCGGAGCGTTTGAGGATTTCCTCAGCCGCCTGCCGATACATCGCGGTCAGGTTGTCATCAGGAAATGGATTGTCGATCGGCTTCGCGGCGGGTGGCACCGCGGCCAGCTTGAGTTCGGCGGACGCGAAGTTGTAGATGTGCCCGGTGTTCGTGCTGACCAGCAGATGTCCGTTGGCAATCACCAAGCCGCGCGCTTCTCCGTCGACGTGACTTTGCCAGACATTTTCACCGGACTTCGCCGAGTAAGCCGCGACGCGCCCCTGGCCTCCGAGAAACACGAGATCGCCGGCCGCGAGCAGCGCGGAATCGTCCGTCGACTTTGTCTGCCAGACGATGCCGACATCGGCGATGCGTTTGAGTTCCGCTTGAGCCTCGCTGATCTTCTTGCGAATCTCGACTGCCTTGTCGGGGACGGCGGTGGCAGCACGAATTTGGTTGTTGAAGCTCGTAATGTCCAATTCCAGTTGATGCCGGCGGCGGCTGTTGGTCGCGTACTCCAACCGATTCAGCCGCGCGACAACATCACCGGTGGCGACGTAGGCCGCGTCACCGCTGACAGACATCTGCCGCCCGGCGATCCAGCCAAAACCGACGTCGCCGGTCTTCTGTTCCATGGCCAGCAGATGATGCGGCCCGGCCGAATAGATTTGCCCGTCGGCGAGCAACGCTTGCACGCTGCCGACGACGCCTCCGGCTGTCGAACGAAAACCGAATTCGCGCTTGTGCAGCAAGCGTCCGGTCGCGCGATCGAACACCGCCGGCAGCGATCGCCCCGAGGGAACGACCAGCAGATTGTCGCTCGCGAGCAGGTATCCCTGCGGCGACAAATCGTTTCGCCCGGCGTCGAGCGAACTGATGTTGTCCTGCTTCCAGACGATCGAACCGTCGGCCGCATTCACCGCGGTCAGGAAGACATTGTCGTGCGGAAAGATTCCCGCGCCGAAGTACGCGACTCCTTCATCCACCAGCACGCCGGTACGAACCGGCCAGCGCGACACCATCTCGCCGCGCGCCAGCAACCACTCGTCCGCCGGGCCGCCCCGCAGCTTCCACAGCAGCCGGCCATCGGCAACGGCGAGACAATAAACGAACCCGTCATCGGAACCGAAATAAACGCGGCCGCCATTCACCGTCGGCGCGAGCCGGATCGGCCCGCCGCTGTAGAACGTCCACTGTTCCGCGCCGGTCAACAGATCGACGCAGTGCAACTGATGATCGACCGATGACCCGAAGAAAACTTGCTGGCCGACAACGACCGGATGGATGGCGTCATCGTACTTAGCACGGTGTCCCAGCAAAAACCCTTCGATGACTCGCCCCTCGGCACTCGAAAACGAGATTCGCGGAACGCCGGGAGCGCTCGCGATCCAGCGCGGCTGCAACGGAACTCGAACGGTCTCCGCCGACGCACCGCCGCGAGCGTTGTCGCCGCGATAGGTGGGCCAATCCGCCGCGACGGAGACACCGCCGGAGATCGCTCCCCACAACATCCCGCTCAAAACCAGACCGCAAAAGTGAGCCGTCGAAAGTTGTCGCATCATTCGTCCTCGCAGTTGAAGAATCGCCAATCAAGAGCGGCCTTTCGGCCAGACAATTCGCTTCAGGATCGCAGTTCAGCATACTGCCGCAGAGGCTTCACGAGTACCGTCGATGCGATCGCACGGCTGGCTAATTCGTCGCGTTAGGCAAACTGTAGCTCGACCCCTTGTGGGTCGGAGGATTCAGAATCGTGTGAATTCTCCGAGACATGTCGAATCGACCGACCCACAAGGGGTCGGGCTACAGCTTCCGTAGATTGACGAATTGGCCAGCCGTCGATGCGATCGACGCGAGCAGTAGGTGGAAGTTTTGGCCGTCAATATCCCGCGCCGCCATGCGATCCCGAAGAGTCGCTTGGGAATTCCCAGCACGGTTCAAGATCACGCGGAGACGGGATACGCTGTTGCGAGTCAGAGGTGTCCGAACCTGTTCCTTTCTGCACTCGAATGATTGAGGTCGGCGATGACGATTTGGAAATGCTCGATCGGTTGCTGGATCGTGTTCGGGGCCGTCGCGGTGGCTCAAGAGACGGTCGCTCCCAAGGAACGAGCGGCGGAGATTCTCAAGGCGACGGGGATCAAAGGAGGGATCGTCGTCCATTTGGGAAGCGGCGACGGAGAACTCACCGCCGCACTGCGGGTGAGCGACAGCTATCAGGTGCAAGGACTTGATCCGGATGCGGAGGACGTGGCGAAGGCTCGCCGCAATCTGCGGGCGAAGGGAGTTTATGGACCGGTCTCGGTCGATCGGCTCAGTGGCACGTCGCTGCCGTACATCGACAACTTCGTGAATCTGGTGGTTGCGGAAGAGTCGCTGGGTGTCTCGACGGACGAAGTGTTGCGGGTGCTCTGCCCGAATGGGGTCGGTTATCTCCAGCAGAACGGCGCATGGACCAAGCTCGTCAAGCCGTGGCCGCAGGACATCGACGATTGGACGCACTACTTTCACGACTCGACGGGAAACCCGGTGGCTCACGACCGCGTGGTCGATGCGCCAGAGCGGTTGCAGTGGGTCGGTTCACCGCGCTGGTCGCGGCACCACGATCGCATGGCGAGCATGAGCGCGTTGGTCTCGGCCAAGGGACGCATGACTTACATCATGGATGAAGGCTCGCGGATTTCGATCCAGCTTCCGTCGAAGTGGCATCTCATCTCGCGCGACGGCTTCAACGGCACGATCCTGTGGAAGCGGCCGATTGCCAAGTGGCACAATCAAATGTGGCCGCTCAAGAGCGGGCCCACTCAGTTGGCTCGCCGGCTGGTTGCGGATGACGAACACGTCTATGTGACGACGGGGATCAAAGACCCGGTCAGCCGGCTCGATGCCGCGACGGGCCAGACGGAGTTGATCTACGAATCGACGAAGGGTGCGGAAGAGATCGTGCTGAGCAACGGCGTGCTCTTCACTCTGGTCAATGCGAAGGAGTCCGAGTTGGACGAGTTCGCGCCGAAGCTCAACACCGGCGATCAAGGCCGAGTCGCGGGGGAGTTCACCTGGAGCGAAAGCCCGCGCGAGATTCAGGCGCATGACGCCGCGACCGGCAAGCGAATGTGGAAGATCGAAGGGACGATCGTGCCGCTGACGATGTCGGTGAACGACCAACGGTTGGTCTATTCCAACGGCAAAGAGATCGTCAGCCTGGACCGAGCGACCGGCAAGCCGCAATGGACCAGCGAGCCGACGACCCGACGCAAGGCGCTCCCGTACCACTTCGCGCCACGACTGGTGCTGCACGGCGAGGTCGTCCTGCATGCCGGCGGCGATGGTCGGATGCAGTCGTTCTCGGCGGCCGATGGCAAGTTGCTGTGGGAATCCGAGCATGCTCCATCCGGCTATCAATCGCCGCAGGATTTGATTTGCACCGGCGGGTTGGTGTGGGTGGCTCCGACGACCAGCGGACGTGATTCGGGCATCTACACCGGTCGCGATCCGAAATCGGGCGAAGTGAAATCGCAGTTTGCTCCCGATATCGACACGTACTGGTTCCATCATCGCTGCTACATCGCCAAGGCGACCGATCGCTTCTTGATTCCGTCGCGAACGGGGATCGAGTTGGTGGACTTCAATGCCAAGCACTGGGACATCAACCACTGGGTACGCGGCGGCTGTTTGTACGGAGTCATGCCATGTAACGGTTTGATCTACGCTCCGCCGCACGACTGCGCCTGCTATCCCGAAGCGAAGTTGTACGGGTTGAATGCGCTGGCTCCGCCACTGAAGTCCGCTCGGCTGCCAAAAGAAATCTCCGAGGCCGATCGTTTGGAGAAAGGTCCGGCGTTTGATTCGATCAAAGAGCGTGACGCGACGGTCGAGGAATGGCCGGCGTATCGGCACGACAACGCCCGCAGCGGCTCGTCCGGACAGGAATTGCTCGAAGACTTGAGCATGGCTTGGGAGATCAAGCTGCCGGGTCGCCTGTCCGCCCTCACGATTGCGGAACGGCTGGTGTTCGTCGCGCAGATTGACCAGCACACGGTGCATGCGCTCGACGTGGCGAACGGCAAGTCGCGTTGGACATTCACGGCTGGCGGGCGTGTCGATTCGCCGCCGACGTACTGGAAAGGCCGGCTGCTGTTCGGCTCGGTGGACGGCTGGGTGTATTGCCTGCGCGCGTCCGACGGCGCGCTGGCGTGGCGCTATCGAGCCGCTCCGGTCGATCGCCGCTTGGGTTCGTTCGAGCAAATCGAATCGGTCTGGCCCGTGCATGGATCGGTGCTGGTCGAGAAGGATGTGCTCACGTTCGTCGTCGGCCGTTCGAGCTTCCTCGATCAAGGTATGAGATACATGCGGCTCGACCCGCGCACCGGCACGAAGTTGTCGGAGACGGTCATCGACGATCGTGATCCCGTCACCGGCGAGGATATTCAAGTGCGACTGAAGACGCTGCAAATGCCGGTCGGCTTGAACGACCTCCTCTCGTCCGACAGCGAGTTCATTTATCTGCGGTCTCAAAAGTTTGACGCGCAGGGACAACGCATCGACATCGGCCCGATCTCGGGAAACGCGGAGGAACAAGGGGGAAATCAAAAAGGCCCCGGCCGGCACTTGTTCGCGCCGATGGGCTACCTCGACGACAGTTGGTTCCATCGTTCGTATTGGGTTTATGGCAAGAGCTTCGCCGGAGGACACAACGGCTACTACCAGGCCGGCAAGTACACGCCGTCCGGCCGCATCATGGTCTTCAATGACAAAGACGTCTTCGGCTACGCACGGCAGCCACAGTACTACCGCTGGACCACGACGCTCGAACATCAGCTCTTCTCCGCCAGTCGCGATGCCGCCGGAGACGCGCCGGCTCCTGGAGCCGGTGCCAAACCCGGAGCGAAGGGCAAACGCGCCGCGGGCGATGCCTTCACGGTCTCGTTCGAGAAGTCCGACTCGCTCGATCCCGCCAAGAAGGCATTGACCGTCGAAGCCTGGGTGAAGGCCGACGCTCCGGCCGGAGTTGTCGTCGCGCACGGTGGTCCGACGAACGGATACGCCTTGACGATTGAAGGACGCAAACCGTCGTTCCATGTTCGAGCCGCCAATGAACTCGCGACGGCGACGGCCGACATTCGTCTGCCGAACGGCTGGTGTCATCTGGCCGGAGTGCTCGGCGCGGACAAGTCGATGAAGCTGTATGTGAATGGCAAGCTACAAGCGAAGTCCGCAAGCAAGGCGTTGATCGCGACCAATCCCGCGCAACCTCTGGAGATCGGCGGCGACAACGGCGGCTCGGTGGGAGATTACAAAAGCCCGTCACCATTGGTCGGAGCCGTTGACGAAGTGCGCATCTTCCATCGCGAACTGACCGCCGCTGAACTCACGGAAGCGCATGACGATCCCGAAAAGTCCCGGCGGCTGACGGCTCAAGCGCAGGTCGCGTTGACGTTCGATAACGGTTCAGCACGAGATGATTCAGGACACAAGAACGACGGCGATCTCAACGGCCAACCGACCGGACAAGGTCGCATCGGCACCTGCGTGCTGTTCCCGAAAATGGCCGCGGTGGCGACTGGCGGCAACGCGAAGCCGGGCGGCCTGCACTTCGAGCATCAATGGACTCAGTTCAGCCCGGTGTTTTGCCGCAGCATGGTGCTCGGCAAGGACTCGCTGCTGTACGCCGGCCCGCCCGATTTCCTCGACGAGGAATACACCTTTGAACGCCTCGCCGCGAAAGACCCGGCGATTCACGCGCAGCTCCAAAAACAAGACGACGCGCTGGAAGGCAAACTCGGCTTCCAGTTGTTCGCCGTCTCATTGAAAGACGGCCGAGCCGTCAGCAACGTTCAATTCAAAAGCACACCCGTTTGGGACGGCATGTCAACCGCCTACGGCCGCATCTTCGTCGCCACCATCGACGGCAAAGTGCTCTGCCTTGGGCAATGATGTTTGTCGCCACGATCTCCAGGGGCTGTCGAACAATAAGGATTGCCGAATAAGGATTGCCGAAGTGAGAAGTGAGGACAGTTCAATTCGAACCTCTGCCTTCTGAAATCCTTATTCGTCAATCCTTATTACTGTCGCCCGAGGCGGGAGGAATCTTCGTGCCAGGAGACGAAATCAAACGATTGCCGAGCAGAGAAATACAAAACACGGAATTGTTTTTCATCACCTCCTTGGATTGCGAATCATGTCGCTGCGGCTCATCGTTGTGACTTTGCTGGCGTTATTAACGTCGGCACAAACGCTTCCCGCGTGCTCGATCCCGGTGTTTCGATTTGCTCTGGAGCGCTGGTCCCCCGACTTGTTTGAAGTCTCCGTCTTCTATCGCGGAACCTTGAACGACGCGGATGCGAAACGCCTGAATCAACTGGAAGACCGGGCCGTCCACAACGGCGGCCAGGTGAATCTGGAAGTCGTGCGCTGCGATTTGGATGACCGCGTGCCATCCGATCTGCTCGCGCTGTGGCGGTCGCTGAAAGACGCTCCGTTGCCGTCGGTCGTCGTACGGACTCCACGAAAAACCACCGGGCAATCCATCGTTTGGCAAGGACGTCTGAGCGATCCCTTCTTGGACACCCTGGTGACGTCACCCGCGCGTCGCGATGTCACACAACGCTTGCTCCAAGGGGACGCCGTCGTCTGGCTGCTCGTGCGAGGCACCGACAAACAGCAAGCCGCTCGCGCGAGAGCAGCACTGGATTCAGCTCTCGAAAACCTCGCCGACCAAATCGAGCTGCCTCCCGGAGTCGGCCAACCCGGCTCAGAATTGCGTGCCAGGATTCCACTGCACCTGAAGTTCTCCGTCGTTGAGCTCTCCGCGGATTCGCGCGCCGAACAGGCCCTCGTCAAGCTGCTGCATGGAGGCTTCGCGAAACCACCGCTCGCGAGCGACTCGTATCTCGCCCCGGTCTTCGGCCGAGGCCGAGTGCTGAAGGTGCTCTCCGCCCGCGAAGTCGATCCCGATTCCATCAGCGACCTGACTCGGTATCTGTGCGGTGCCTGCTCCTGTCAGGTCAAACAACAAAACCCAGGCTTCGATTTGCTCTGCGAGATGAACTGGGAAGAGCGCCTCTTTGGCGAGACCGCCGAGCCTTCGCCAGACACCGCGAGCGATTCCACAACCGACTCCGAGCCAACCTTGATCGCGATCCCCTCCGGCCACGCATCGCACGCGTCACAGCCGACCACGGCCAATCTCACCCACACGACTTCTGCCGGAGGTCACCTCAGCCTTTTGTTCGCGCTCGCAGCGCTCGCCGTAATGGCGTCCTCGATCGTGATCACGAAGCGGTGATTGCGAAGCGCGGCACAGCGTCGGGAGGCGGGATCGTGTTCAGCGGGCTTTCGTGGCGGCCCCTTTCTTGTTGGCCTTCTTCTGGGCTTTCTTGGTCGGCTTGTCGGCGGGAGCTTCGCTCGCTTCTGGCCGAGGCAATTTGGCGGAACGGGCGTTGTCGAATCCGTTGAGCGCCGCCTGCAATCGTTTGGCGGTGGCGGCAGCGTCCTCTTTCAGGGACGTGACCGGCAGCGGATGTTTCTCGTCGCGGTCGGCGGTCAGATCGAAGAACTCGCCGTTGCGATACAGCTTGAAGCGCTGATCAAAAGCAAACTCGCGCAATCGCTCGCCGCGCGGCGAGTACCACGAGTAAATCCACTCGCGCGGATTCCCATTCTCGCCGCGAAGCTGTGCGAGCACGCTGTGACCGTCGAGCGTCAGGCTCGCGGGAATTTTGACTCCCGCGGCTTCGCAGGTCGTCGGCAGGAAGTCGGTGCTGTCCACCAGATCGTGGCAGACTCGGCCGGTCGTGATGACGGCGGGCCAGTTCACGATGCAGGGGACGTGCATGCCGGCGGCGGTCGTCGTCCCTTTGCCGCCGATGACGACGCGGTCTCCCATCAGCGACTTTGTCCCTTTGCCGGTTCCGTTATCGCCGATGAAAATCAGCAGCGTGTTCCGCCGCAGTCCGTGTTCGTCGAGCGTCCCGACCAGCCGGCCAATCAGCTTGTCCATGTATTCGACCATGTCGCGGAAGTGCTCGGGCCGCTGATTCACGTTCTCGCCTTTCGCCTGTGGATCCCACGTCTTGCTGTCGGGCGTCGGTTGATACGGCGCGTGAGTCAGCATCATCGGGTAATACAGGAAGAACGGCTTGTCTTTGTGCCGCACGATGAAATCGCGGGCGTAGTCGTTGACCAGATCGGGACCGTACTCGCCGTTTGAGGAATCCTGCTCGACGCCGTTGATCTCCAGTCCCGCGTTTGCGTATCGCGGTGGGCGGCGTGTGTGTTGCCACAGGCAGTACTCATCGAACCCGTATTTCTTCGGTAGGTCGGGATCTTGACCAAGCTGCCACTTGCCGGTGATGCAGGTCGCGTAGCCGGCACTCTGAAAAAGATTGCCGAACGTGGTCAGCTCCGGGTCCATCTTGCCAAACGTGATGTAGTTGCGGACGTTGTACGCCCCGGTCATCAATTGCACGCGCGTCGGCGTGCAGAGCGGCTGCACATAACACTGATCGAACCGCACGCCCCCATCCGCCAGCTTGTCGAGCACCGGAGTCCGATACGACGTTCCGCCATTCGCGCCGATCGTCTCGTAGCCGAGATCATCCGCCATGATGAGCACGACGTTCGGCCGCGACGACGGAGTCTCCGCCGCGAGGATCGCCGCGGGAACGACGATCGAAAGTGAAACCAAGCTCATCGCGGCGAACGCGGCCAGCGAGATCCCGTCTTGAAGACGCTGCCGTTGTTGATTCACGAGTCAGTCCTTTCGCTTCGTACCGCGATTGGTTTGCGTTTCGTCAGGCACCAGCGAGCGCGTACACGCGGTCGAACGATTCTCTGGCAATCCCGCCCAGTCGCTCGGCGAGGTTTCGATACGACTCGCGCCGATAGTCCCACTGCTGGCTGCGCGGCACTTGTTCCAGCCAGTCGCACAAGTGAACGACGCACAGGTCGTGAAAGTCCTGCTCATCCAGCTCCAGGATTGCGCCCGACACTCGATCGGTGATCCGATAGGGACCACGGCTCAAGATCAGCCGGTCAAACGACGCACGGTCCATCACGCAATTCACGAACGCCAACCGCTCGGCCCGCTCGCCGATCAATTGCCGGACTTCGTCGCGGCGGTGCAGCGGCAAGCTGAACTTCTGGAAGAGCTCCGTGCCGTAGATCGAGTGGAACAATCCCGCGCGGCACACATCGCGCTCGCAGCCCCAGCTTTCCAGATCGCGATGAACGCCGATCAGATGCGCCAGAAAACCTTTTTCTCCGGTGTGCGGCACGGAGTCCGTCCCCAAGCCCACCAGAAAGTCCGTCAACGCACGATAATCGGGATCCATAACGCAGCTCCTGTCGCGAAATGCTGGACGCGAAGTCGTCACCGAGCTTTGACACTACCGAACTTCAATCGAGTAATACAGCGTGTCTGGTCGCAGGCGAATCGTGTCTCCGGGAGATGTGTTCGACGTCGGCTGACCGAACGGGTCGAGCGCCGTGACTTTGAGTTTGCCGGCATCAGGACGTCTCAATCGAACAACGCCGTCAAGTTTGTGGACGAGCCACGGGTTCTCGCCGATGGACGTGATGCGGTGGCGGCGGTCGCCCAGCGATTCGGAACGAAAATTGGTCGGCTTCTCTTCGGTCATGACTTGCAGCAGCATTCGTTTCGACGTCGCCAGCGGTTGGCCGTCGAGGCTGACGACGATCGCGTGTGCGACATCGAGCGGAATCGCGAGTGTCACATCCGCGAGCTTGATCTCTCCGGCGGACGCGAGGTTGCCGCTGGCTCCTTGAGCGGCGGGGGCGTTGATCGTTAGGACGCCTTGGCCCCAGTCGAGTTTTAGTTCGCCGGTTTGACTGATGACGAGCTTCTTCGCGTGGTCAATGAACGGCGCGAGCGACTTGAGCTTCACCGGACTTTCGTTCGGCGCTTTGGCAGGAATGAAGCCACCGCCCACTCGATCAAAGGGCTTTTGCGTCCTACGGAACGTGACTCGTGTGCGGCCAACGTAGTGGATCAGCGGGTCGATACGTTGGCCGGGTTGAAACGATTCGTCTTTCGGAATGTCTTTCAGGCGAAGTTCGTCGAAGGCGGCGTCTTGCGGCAGCGGGGTGCCTTTCAGGTTCAGCAAGTCCTCAACCTTCAGCGTCACGTCGGCCATCACGTCGCCGGTCTTCACGAGGCCGCGCCGATAGATCAGCGCGGCGGCGGGGAACTGGCCGAACTGTGTCGGAGCGGTCAGCGTCCAGGGCTGCATGAAGTAGCCCGGCTTGACCGACCAATCGACGCCGTCTTTCGCGAAGTGAACGATGCAGTCGCTGTCCTGCAATGCTCCGAACGCGGCGAGATACAGCGGAGCCTCGCCGCGATGCCGGTTCGGCCGGTTCCACGTCGTCTCGGAGATCATTGACGGCTTGTTGTCGTACTTGGGGTCCATCGCCGGATGCACGAAGGACGCCGGTTTGCCCGGCTCTTCGCTCTCGAACTTCAACGCACTTCGATCAACCCACGAGTGTCCGTCGCGCATCGACCACTCAGAGTTTTGCCCCTCGTTACGGCAGCCGAAGTAGCCGTGCCGGTCGATGAAGTCCCCGGTTGTGTAAGTGAATTTCTCCAGCGGCCCGA
This sequence comes from Planctomyces sp. SH-PL62, assembly GCA_945893045.1. Classification (GTDB taxonomy): domain Bacteria; phylum Planctomycetota; class Planctomycetia; order Planctomycetales; family Planctomycetaceae; genus SXKJ01. The sequence continues at coordinate 35,564 of CAMDEA010000004.1, read as the reverse complement.
AGACCTCCGGACTGGCGGTGGCCCAGTTCGAGGCGGTGATCATCCCTTGGAAGCCGAGGTTCCGCAGATAACGCGACGACTCCTCGTAGAAGCGACGTTGCACTTCGGTCAGGAACCAAGCGGTGTCCTGATCGCGCGGCGTTCGTTCGTGAGCGACGTTCCACAGCGGACGAAAGCCGACTCGGCCCTCGGCCGGCGCATCGCGGCCGACCTTCTGGTCCTTCCACGCGGTGAAGGCTTTGTCGAGTGAACCGTATTTTGTTTTCAACCACTCGCCGAATTGCTGCTCCAGCAATCGAAGCTGAGCGTCGGGAATGTTCTTCTCGTTGAACGTCCAGAAGAAGAACGAGTCCTCGTTGATGAGTTCCGCTCCGAACACGGCCGGTTCGTCGATCAGCCGCTTGCCGGTGGTTGGGCTGGGCGTCGTGAGCAATGCCTTCCACCAGCCGCGATACTTCTCCTGAAACTTGGCATTGAAATAGAGCGTCGCGAAGGCGTGCGATTTGCCGTCATAGCCGGGCATCCATTCAAGGTCCGCTGGCGGATCGAGCCACAACGGGAAATAAATCGAGAAGTGTGTGTAGATGCCCTCGCCCTTCATCGTCTCGACGACATCGAACGCGCGTTGAATCTTGGCCGGATCGACTTCGCCGCGCTTATCGAACATCGGCCCGTGCAGCCGGACGAGATTGACGCCGTACTTCGCCAGTTGCCGCGCTTCGCGTTTCAAATCGTCGCGAGATTTCGCCGCCGCACCATTGACCGCCCAGAAGCGCACCGGCTCGCCGGCGAAGCCTAACTTCGCCGAAGTCGGCACACCGTTTTGACTGAAGACGAACTTTCCGTCCTTCGCCACAATGAAGCCGTGCTCACCCGCAAATCTCTCGTTGAGAAACCGCAGGTCAATCGCTGACGACGCCTCGAACTTGTCGGCCGACGGATCGAACGCGAACCAATCCTTTTCGGTCGAGACCGCCCCCTTCGCGACTTCACCCGGCTTGAGAATCCCGCGCGGCGTGAACGGGTCGGTCGAGAGCACGAAGCAATCCAACCCGCCGTGATTGTTGTTGTCGCTGTGCATGCGGAAGCGGATCGTGTTTGCTCCGCGCTTTAACTCGACGCTGCCGACCTTCACCCACGCGATGAACCGCAGGTCGAGCTTGCCGTCTCCGGCGATGTTGGCTCCGTCGCGTGCGTTCTTTTCAAACTCGATCGGTTTGGAATCGGCGTCGTTCAACCGATAGGAGAGCTTCGTCGCGGTCGGATTCGCGCGGACCCAGAACTCGAACTGGCCGCCGTCCTTCGCCGTGACCGAGTACTCCGCCTCGCCCGGCTTCTTGCCATCGAAGTTGCTGATCCAGTCGCCACCGGAAAGCTGCTCCTTCTTGACTTGGTCGTACCACGGATGGCGATTCATCGTGGATTTTGCGGGCTTCTCCCCCTCGATCCAAATCGTCTCGGCCCGCGCCCAGGACGCAGCCAGACACCAGAGTCCGGCAGCGGCTCCGAGAATTTTCAGCGTGCGGTTGAGTGACATCGCTGTTCGCTCCGTTGGCGGTTGACGTCTTCTGCGTCGGATCATCGCTCCGCGTGATGGCTAGTAACGATGGAGAACGAAGCTACGGTCGCAGACCGCTGAGCGGATGCTGAAGGACCGCGTCCCAGGCCAGCTCTTGGAGCAGGCGATTGAGGCTCGCTTCTTGATCGCCGAGTTTGGCCTGTTTCAGAATCGCCGGGACCGGGAGGCCGATCGGACTGCGGCGATAGATCACGGCGTAATTGCAGTAACCGACCAGAGCCATCAGCGGTGGTTTGCCGTGACCGAGTGCATCGGTGAAGAGGTCTTCTTGAACTTTCAAGCCGGGAGCTTCGCCAGCGATGATCTTCTCGCGAAGTGCGATGAGCGCTTGAGGAGCCGGGGCCACAGTCAACACGGTCTTGCCGTACTTCTGATTGAGCTCGCGAATGTGCTCATCCATTTTCTGGAAATGCTCAGCATGTCGCTTTCGGAGTTCTTCACCCGTGATGGCGTTGTGGTCCACTTTGGCAGGACGCTTGGTGGTCGGCTCGTAAATGTCCCAACGCAGCCAGATCGGTTGCACGATGACTCGGATGTCTTGGTTGCGTTCCAGAGCCAGCGTGGTGAAGTTCTCGATGCCCGGATCGGGCAGGAAGATCGGCGACAGCGTCAGCACATCCACCTTGCCGGTCTTGAGCGCGGTCTTCGCGGTGTTCTTCTCCTCCGGAATGTCCCAATGTTGAATGGTGCGCGAACCGCCAATCGACGAGAGGCCGACTTGAGTATGCTGGGGAATCTCCGCCATCTTCGCCAAGTCAGCCACAATCCCCGGAACCCAGACATGAAAGCTGTGCCCGCATGTGAAAATGCGCTGGCCTTGCGCGATCGGCTCCGCAAGCTTCGCGCCCTTCGCCGGCGCAGCCTTGTCTTGAGCTTCTGACGCGAGCGGACTGTTCGCGAGAGTGAATAAGGCAAGTCCCGTGATCACGTACCGGGACAATGACTGACGAAATGCAAACATGAAAATGTCTCCTGGGTGAATTGTTGGTCGCCACACTCGCCAGAGCGTGTCGGAAAATGTAACCCGAAGCGTTAGCGAGGGAGTTTGGAATGTGATTTCTCGATGATTCCGACCCTCGCTGACGCTTCGGGTTACATGATTCCGACTTTTTCGACAGGCAGGCCAGAGCGTGGGCGGATTGCCAAGTGAGTCTGAACGCCGCGTAACGGAGTTTTTTTGTCCGCACGCTATTTGAATTGAAGCTCCAACTTCGGGAGCAGTTGTTGGATTCGAGCTTGAGTTTCGGGAGTGAAGGGGGCCGCGGCCGGGACGAGACGCATCGACTTCAGAAAGGCGAAGTCTTTCAGCACTCCGAGGCGTTCGTCCGGGAGGTCGATCCTACCGAGTTCCAGGTGTTCCAACTGCGTCATGCCGGCGACGACTTTCAAGTCGGCGTCCGTCAGAACCTTCGCGTTGGTGAGCGTCATTCGGCGCAGCGTGGGGATATCCTTGATGAGGGCAATGCCTTCGGGTGCGTCGAGGCCGTCGCCGAGTTGCAGGTATTCCAGCGGAAGTTTGACGAGATGCTGCAGGCACTGCGGCGTGGCGTTGCGTGTGCCAATCTCCAGTCCCTTGAGCTTGGTCAGCTTCGTCAGATGCGGCGCGCCGGCGTCCGTGAACTTGGCGTGGGCGAGGCTGATGTTTTCGAGATTCGGGAGGTGCTCGCAGAGTTGCTGCAAGCCTTCGTCGTCGATGCTGCTGCCGCGATGGCTGACACGCGTGAGTTTGGTCCAGCCTGCAAACTTCGAGTAGGCATGTCCCTGCATCCCGGTCCCGACAAACGAAAAGGTCTCCAACTGTTTCAACCCGGCCAGCTTTTCGAGACCGGCATCGGTGAGCTTCCCGTTGTTGGTGAATCGCAGCGTCTTCAGATTCGTGAGCTTGCCGATCGGGGCGATCCAACCATCGTTGAGTTTCGTGGCGATGATGTTGAGCGATTCGAGCGCCGTGATGTGACCGAGATGCTCGAAGAACGCCGCGTCGTAGGGATCGACCTTGCGATGATCGTGAGGTCCGGCATTCGGGATTGCGAGATCGACGAGCTTCAACGTGTCGAACAAGGCGACGTCACCGGCTGCCGCTTTCTTCAAAGACGCGGGGGTCGTGTTGAGTGTTTCGAACCGGCCGGGCGAACTCAGAATGGTGCGCTTCACGGCTTCGATGTGCGGTCGCTGAGCCGCCGCAGCGAGTATGGCCGCCGAGTGCTCACGCAGGGATTTCTTCCAGACGTCGTCACCAGTTGAGGCCACCAATGCCTCCAACTCCGCAGCAGACTTGATCGTTGAGAGTGCCGTTGCGGGGGACTCGGCTGGCGCGGGATTTTGTACCAGGCAGCACGAGACGAAAGCCGCGAGCAACGATCCGCTGACGGTGAAGTTTTGAGTCATGGGGTTTTTCTCCAGAGGGAATTCATTGCCGCGCGAATGAAATGGAGCGCGAATGGGAATGTCTTATTCGCGCTCCATTTCATTCGCGCGGAAAAAAACTATTCGCGTCCGAAAAACTGTTCTTCACGCGGGAGGGCGATGACTTTCCAGGTGGCGGGGTAAAAGCGGACGACGCGGCGCGGGCGGAAACCTTCGAGGAGCATGTCGCATTTCACTCGGATCTGCACACCGCTGCTGCCGGGCTGAACGGGGATCTTTTTGATCTCCAGAATGTTGCCACCCTTGCGATCGTTGACCGGGTCGTAGGTCATCAAGCTCTCGCGCGCGACGGCGATCGTCCCTTTGGGAGCCGTTGGCTTATCCTCAGGTTTCGAGAGCGGCCAGCCGAATGGTTCGGCGCTTGTGAGAGTCAGCTCATCGAACAGCTTTGAATCGACGCCGCCGAAGAACGTGATCGTCACGATCTGAGCGTCGTCATCGACCGCATCGACCCAGCCGGCGAGACCTCGTTCGCGGATGTGATTCCGATGCCGTTCGAGTTGCTGGCTCGTGGCCAATTTCCGAGCCGGTTCGTCGATCCAGAGATCGAACACTCGGCCCGGTCCATACAGCGTCACCCAAGTGAGATTGCAAAGCACCGACTGCCCCGGTTGCAGCGTCTTGAGATCACCGGTCCCTGTGCCTTGCAGCACGCGAGTGCTCGATGTCAGGTCAAACGACTGCGGCTTTCCCGCCGATGTGCCGTCGCGTTCCAGCGTGGCGACGAGCTTCTTCGTTGCCAGATCGACCGATTCAATCTTCCACAATTGCTTTTGCCGAGCGTGAAACGTGAAGTCATCCTCCAACCGAAAACAACGGCGGAAATCGTATTCGGGAGTCTTGCGCCGGTAGGCCGTGTCCGGGCCCGGCGAGTTGTCCTTCGGATCTTTGAGATAAAACAAACCGTTGAGGTGCGTTCCCAACGGGATGTCCTGCAATGCGGCGGGAGCACCGTGGTAGTAGATGCTTCCGTAGGGGAGCATGGTGGCATCCAGCGGCAAATCCCAGACGCCCCGTTCCTGGCTGTCTTTGCGATCGACTCGGATTTGAAAGCGGCGCTCCAGGTGATCGACGAGCATCAGTTCGCCGGAGACCGCGTGCGCCGAGCCTTCCGGCGGAAACTGGCCCTCCACGAGCTGATACCACTGCAACACCTCACCCTTGTTTTTCGACGCCAGCTTCTTCAGTTCGTCGGCCTTGTAGGGACCATCGGCGTCCGTGCGGAACTTCGGCGGGTCGTCCGCCTGTAGCCAGCCGGCCGTGGAGATCAAGCACAGGATGAGGAAGAGTCCGAAGCATCGGTGAAGCATGATGGAAAGTCGAAAGTGTTGAATTTGTGGCTCATTCGCGCTCCATTTCATTCGCGCGGATTATTGCCGCGCGAATGAAATGGAGCGCAAATGCGGACTGTGAACTACGCCAGAACCTGCGAGATCGTCCCCAAGCTGTCCTGGAATCTTTCCGTTTCGACATCCGCTCGTTGCAGCATCGTGAGCAGCAGGTTGCTCAGCCGTGCATTCTCATCGACGGGCCGCGAGCAGATGCGGTAGTGGCCGCTGACGTCCGCGACGTTGTACTGACCGATCTTCGGCAGATTGAAATCGACGTGAGTGCCGTGCTTGTAACCCAGAGCGCGACCACCGGCGATGATCGTCGGCAGGTTCGCGTTGCCGTGACTGTGACCGTAGGCCATGCCGCTGCCCCACAGCACCTGCGTCGTATCCAGCAGCGATTGCCCTTCCTCCTGTTGCGACTTGAGCTGGTCGAGGAAGTAGCTGAACTGCTCGACGAGGAACGTGTCGGTCTCGGTCAGTCGGCGAAGTTGTTCGGGGTCGCCGTTGTGGTGCGAGAGCCCGTGTCGAGTTTGCAGGATGCCGATCTCCGGAATGCCGCTGGTATTCCCTTCGCTGCCGATGCCGCAAGTGATGACTCGCGTGGAATCGGTCCGAAGGGCCATGACCATCAGATCGTAGAACAACCGATAATATTCGCCGGCCTCGGCCATGCTCAGCTTTCGTTGAAGACGGGCGGCATCGTCGGACGGAACCTGCGGCTTGGGAATGTTGAGCCAATCGTCCGCGCGGCGCGTCCGTTCCTCAACCTGCCGCACCGCGGTGAAGTATTCATCGAGCTTCGAGCGATCCGCATTGCCCAGCTTCTTGTTGACGCGACTCGCATCGGCGGCGACGAGATCGAGGATGCTGCCGCGACGGCTGAGACGGCGGCGAATCGTCTCTTTGCTGTCCTTCTCCACGCCAAAGAGCAGGTTGAAGATCTGCTGTGTGTTTCGCTCGGCGGGAATCTGAATGCCGTCCTTCGACCAAGCCAGCGAGACTCCTTCGATCGCGATTTCGAGCGACGAAAAGCGAGTCGCCACCCCCTGGACCTCGGCCATCAACTGGTCCGCCGAGACCGTGTTGCGGAAGGCACCGCCATCGCCGGGGACATTCGCGCCGGTCAGCCAGACCTTCTCGCAATTGTGATGCTTGCCGAGCACCTGCGGATGATGCAGGCCGCTGATCGGCGTGATCTCCGCGCGGTGTTTTTCGAGCGACTTGAGCGGCTTGGTAAATTCGTAATCCGCCCCGGCCTTCTCGATCTGCCAGGTGAGCGTGTTGACGCCGTTGGGGATGTAAAGGAAGACGCTCCGTTTCGGCTTCATCGCGGCGGGTACGTTCGCAGCGGCCGACGCCGGGCGGACCATGCAGTCGAGCAGCGGCAAGGCGAGGCTCACACCCAGGCCACGTAGAACCTGCCGACGATTCATCTGCCAGCGGCGAAGGTTGATATGACTCATGGCACGGTTCCTTTTGGGGCGAATAATCTGGGATTCGCGCTCCATTTCATTCGCGCGGAAATCGAAAAGGCCGCGCGAATGAAATGGAGCGCGAATATTGATTGGTCATCGTTTTTGAAACAGTTCCGACACCACAAACGCTTCGACGAGGTCCTGTAAGCGGTAGTCTTTCGCACGGCTGACTTTCGCAATCTCGGCGAGCTGATCGCGATCGTCGAACGACAGGGTGCGACGCAAACCGTAGGTCGCCAACTTCTCGATGAAGGTGTGGTTGAACGCATCGAGGTCGGCCAGCAGCAATTGCTTGAACTCTTCGGGGGTTTGGTAGGCGCGACCATCGGGCAGTTTTCCGGCGGGATTCACTTTGGGGTTCTCACCAGTTCCCTCGACGACCTCCTCGGTGCGCCAACGTCCGATGGCATCGTAGTTCTCGAACGCCAGTCCGAGCGGATCGATCTTTTTGTGACACGACGCACAACGCGCATCATGGATATGAGCCTCCAACTTCATGCGGAGTGTGGCCTTGGGGGCAGTGACCGGATTCGGTTCGATCGGATCGACATTCGCCGGAGGTGGTGGTGGTGACTTGCCAAAGATCGCTTCCGACAACCACACGCCACGATGCACGGGCCGGTGCCGCGAACCGTCCGATGTCAGCGAGAGAATCGCCGCATGAGTGAGCAGTCCCCCGCGATGACTCTCCGCAGGAAGCGAGACGCGCTGGAATTCCTCGCGCGGCAAGTCGGCATGAGGCAGGCCGTAGAACTCGGCAAGTCGCGCATTCATCATGCTCCAGTCGGAGTGCAGGAACTCGCGCAGTGTCAGGCCGCGCCACAGCACTTCCCCGAAGAATGATTTCGATTCCGCAATCATGCTGGCTTCGAGGTGCTTGTCGTAATCGGGATACAGCTTCTTATCGGGCGGGAACATGCCGACCTTGCGAAGTCTCAGCCATTGAGTCGCGAAGGAGTCTGTGAATCGCGTCGAGCGAGTGTCTTGCAGCATCCGCGTCACTTGCCGGGCCAGTTCCGACTTGTCGCGCAGCTTGCCTTGTTCGGCCAGCGTGGTGAGTTCGTCGTCCGGCATTGTGCTCCACAGCAGATACGACAACCGCGTCGCGATCTCCCAATCGTTGAGCGTCAGCCGATTCGTGTCCTCGTCTCCTTCGGAGATGAAGAGAAAACTCTTCGAGCAGAGAATCGCGAGCATCCCCGCCTTCACCGCATCCCGGAATTTTTCTTTCGCGGCCAGTTCCGATGTCACGATGCTGACGAAGCCGTCCAACTCGTCGTCATTGACCGGACGACGAAACGCTCGCTGTGCCAATCGGCCAAGTCCGTCGCGCACCTGGGTGATGTTCCCGTCTTCGCGCGGCATGTATTCATCGCGCCGCCGCTGTTCCGGCTCGCTGATGATCGGCCCGCGCCACGAGATCGAGTCCATGATGAGGAACGGATAACGCGGCCGGCCCTGCTCGTCGGTCAGTTTCATTTGCCACGGGATGCGGCCGTCTTTCGTGCTGATGAAGGGCCGATCGCCGTGTCGCCCGGAGCGCGGCAGGTTCGACGGGCCGGGCACATCGTTATAGACCATGATCGTCGGCCGACCTTTCGGCAGATGCGTGCGGAACGTGACTGTGACCGGCTTGTCCTCCGGCGCGAGGACGTCCTGCTCATGCAGCACGCGGTCGAGCTTTTCCTCATAAACCTTCAGTCGCGGCGCGCGGCCGTTCTCCGGCTTCAGGCCGCTGAGCGTGTAACTGATCTCATAGATGCCCGCTTCCGGCAGCGGTTCCTGCAAGTTGGAGTAACGAAACGTGTCGCCCGGCCACATCTCGAAACGGACCTTGTCGAGCAGGCCCAGCTCGCGCAGCCGCTCGCGATGCCGCTCATTCACCTGATTCTCCAAGAGGACTCGCTTGGAGCCTTCATAAAACGGCGCTGCTTTGGCGGGATACGCTTCGGCGAGGATGACCTCCGCCGCCGCGAGATATTTTTCGATGTTCGACGGCGAGAGCGTCAGCACCGATCCGATCCGTTCAAAGCCCTGCCACTCCGGGTCGTCCAGAAACCCGCCGGGATCGGTCGCATCGAAATGGACGCCGATCAAATCGCGCACCGTGTTGACGTATTCGTCGCGAGTCAACCGGTTGAAGGACACACGCCCGCGAGCCGCCATGCGTGCCGCTTCGCCTTCCTTGATCCGCGCCGCCAACCATTCCACCGCGGCGGCGCTTTCCTCAGCCGATGGCCGCGGCTTCGCATCCTTGGGCGGCATCTCTCCTGAGTTAATCCGTTCGATCACTTCCAACCACTGCGGAGTGTCCTCGAACCCGACCCTGGCCGAGAGTTTGTCGATTCGAAAATCACTCTTCGTCGATTTCTCACGATGGCAGCCGAGGCAGTATGTCTTGAGGTAGGCATCGACCTGCGGATTCAGCGCCTCTGCGGCAGCAACATCCGCCGCGCAACCGAATCCCCAGATCAGAACCATCACGAGGCAGGATTTGTCGACGAGCAATTTCATGGTCACGGAATCAATTCAACGGTGTCCGACAGAAACCTCATCACCGAACTCAAATCGGTGTCCCCGTGCAAATCATCCGGCGAGGCGGCTCGCCAAAACGGGCTCGCCGATTTGCCATTTTGCACCCTCGCGGATCACTTGGCGATACAGCGTGTCGCGTTCCACCGGTTCGCGGCCGGCTTCGCGGATGAGGTGGTGGAGTTGGGTGACAGTGAGGCCCTCCGGCGTCTTCGCTCCGGCGTCGTGGTAGATCAGTTCGTGGACCACGGTGCCGTCGAGATCGTCGGCTCCGAAGTTGAGCGCGATTTGGGCGGTCTTCTCACCCAGCATGATCCAGTAGGCTTTGATGTGATCGAAGTTGTCGAGCATCAGCCGCGAGATCGCCATCACCTTCAGGTCCATCATGCCGCTCGGCTTTGTGATGTAGTCGAGCTTCGTGTTCTCCGGATGGAATGCCAGCGGGATGAAGGTTTGGAAGCCGTGCGTCTCATCTTGCAGTTCGCGCAGCTTGCAGAGGTGGTCGATGCGGTGCTCGGCCTGTTCGACGTGGCCGTAGAGCATCGTGGCATTGGAGCGCAGGCCCAGTTCGTGAGCGGTGCGGTGGATTTCGAGCCAGTTGCTGCCGTCCGCTTTGTGCTCGCAGATTTGGGCGCGGACGTCGGGATGAAAAATCTCGGCCCCGCCGCCGGGCATGCTGCCCAGGCCGGCGTCGATCAACTGCTGCAAGACCCAGCGATACGGCTGCTTGGTGATGTGCCCGAACCAGTTGATTTCGACTCCGGTCCACGCCTTGATGTGAATCTCCGGGTAGGTCTCGTGGATGACTCGGACGACGTTGACGTACCAGTCAAAATCCTTCTGGTGATGCAGACCGCCGACGACATGAATCTCGGTTGCTCCGGCCGCTTTGGCTTCGAGAGTTCGCTCGCGAATCATGTCGTCGGTGAACGTGTAGCCGCGCTCGGCCTTCAGGTCGGATCGAAACGCACAGAAGACGCAGCGATAGACGCAAACATTCGTCGGGTTGAGATGGATGTTGGTGTTGTAGAACGCGAGGTTGCCGTTCTTCCGTTCGCGCACTGTGTTGGCCAAGCGGCCGAGCGTCAGGACATCGACTTGCTCGTCGAGGAAGACACCCTCGTCGAAGGTCAGGCGTTCGCCGGCTTCGACTTTGTCGGTGATTTGGCGGAGTCGGGTGTTGGGAGTCGGTGCGATCATGGGAGCAATCAGAAGTTAGTGAAACAGCGAAACCGGCAGTGTGAAGCTCGATTAACTTGGGACAAGGACAAATCCGTGTTTTCCGTGTCATCCGCGTTCCATTCATGAGAACACGGATCTGACGGATGACGCGGATCAGCGGAGATATCGCTTCTCGACCTTCGCCGCGATGGTGCCGATGCCGTAGTAGCCGATCGACAAGTGCGCGACGTGAGTCAGCAGGTCGTAGGCTTGCCAGCGGTTCCAAGAAAAATCTTCTTCCATCCAGAGGATCAACCGCGCGAACGCTTCGGCGGCGGAGCGTTCCATCGGGTTGCCGCTGACGACGGCCATGATCTCGGTAGGCGACTCGATGCGTGGCGACAGCAGCTTTTTGTTTTTGATCAGCTTGACGGTGATCGTCGATTCGGCGGGCATTTCGAGTCCAGTGGCCGACAACTCGCCGTGGCCCATCGCGGCGTGAGCGTCGCCGAGGTAGAGGTATCCGCCCGGCACAAACACAGGCAAGTAGATCGTATTGCCGGGGCAGACTTCGATGATGTCCATGTTGCCGCCGTGCGGTCCGGCCGGCAGCGTTGTCGGCGATCCCCAGTCGGGTGCGGTGCCGATGCAGCCGAGCATCGGGGCATACGGGATCGTGATCTCGTCGCTGAAGTGAATCACGCCGTCGCGGATCGGCATGATGTGAGCCTGATGCGGACAGTCGCTCCCCAACCACTCGCAGAGTTGCTTGGGGTTGCCGGTGTAGGTTGAGCATTGGCCGATGCTCGGCTTGATCTCGTGAATGGTGACGGCGAGCGAGTCGCCCGGCTCGGCACCCTCAATGCTGATCGGTCCCGTCAGTGGATTGCTGTAGGGAACGGTCGTCCGATCGCGGCGATCTCCTGGCTTGCGGAGTTGTCCAGAGAGGGCGTCTTCCGATTCGACGACGATGGTCTCGCCGGACTGGATTCGCAGACGCGGCTCGCGATAGCGACTGAACTCATAGGAAAGCGGTTGAATGGTGAGACGTTGCATGGCGGGACAACCTTGTTGGCGGGGAACAAATGCCGGGGGACGTTATGAGGTGTCCGGGTGAACTTCAACCACCCAGTTGGCGGACCTTGCGGGGATGTTGCCGAAGAGCAACGGCGATTCGAGCATCAATTCCGCCGCGCTGATTGCGTCCGAATCGAACGCACATAGACTGTGCGCGAAATGACCTCCCGCCCCTGAGCTTGTCTCAGGGGTTCCCGTGCTTCTGCACTACGTTTTCTCCGAGCGAGCCTCATGCCCTTTACCCGTCGAGCCGTTGATCCCCGCCACCTGATGGTGATGCAGCACGCCAGCCAGCGTGAGCAAGCCGAAGCGATCGGAGGCGGCCTGGAGAAGGCGCGGGCGATCCTCGAAGGGACACGATCAGCAACCTGGGTTTTCACGGGCGACACCGTCGTGCAGGGAGCGGGTCAGACCGGTGCGGGCCGGACGTTTTCGGAGCACTTCGGCGATCATCTGCGAAACAAACTGCGGCGATTGCTGGACGTCGTCGTCAACACGGGCGTGCCGAATTCACGAGCGGAGAACTTCTTGAAGACGCTCGATTGGCGAGTGACTCGCTTCGGGCCGGAGGTTGTCTTTTTGATGCTCGGTTCGGCGGATGCGGCGAGCGGTTCGGCGGGACGTGCTCGATTTCGCGAACTGCTGAATGAGATCATCGACGCTCTGGCCGAGACGAAGACGGCGTTAATTCTGCAAACGCCGCCAACCGCTCGGCCGGATCGCAAGGCCGACTCGAAGAGCTTGTCGCTGTATGCCGGAATTGTTCGCGATGTGGCCGCCGAGCGAAACGTCGCACTGATCGACCATTGGTCGCAGTTCGAGGAACGATTGGCTCAGGCCGACTCCGAACCCGATTGGTGGTCGGCGGGCGGGCAACTGCCGAACGTGCGCGGGCATGTGGAACTCGCGCGGCAAGTCGTCGAGGCGTTGTCGCCACGTGACTGAGCGGCACGGCGCTAGCCGCCGGTGATTGCGTGCGACATCGACATCACAAAACCGGTGGCTAGCGCCATACCGCTCAAAGCGAGTGGTTCACCGGCGGACTCTCGATTCCCTCGCCCTCGCTGACGCCGCGGGTTAGTGTGTGGGGGACTTCTTGAACGACACACAAACGACGACGTTCCAAAGGCGCGCCACCATGTTTCAGGTCTCGAAACACATCGAATTCTGCTACGGCCACCGGTTGCTGAATTACGCCGGCAAGTGCCGCAACCTGCATGGGCACAACGGAACTGCCGTCATCGTCCTGGCCGGCGAAGAGCTGGATTCGCGCGGAATGCTGATGGACTTTTCCGACATCAAGAAAGTCGTCCGGACTTGGATCGACGAGCAACTCGATCACCGCATGATCCTGCACGAGAACGACCCCGCCCTGCCCTATTTGCAGCAACTCGGCGAGCCGTTGTTCATCCTGCCGGTCAATCCGACGGCCGAGAACATCGCCAAGACGATCTTTGAGTTCACGAAATCGCAGGGTTTCCCGGTCGTCGAGGTCTCGCTGTGGGAGACGCCGAACGCGTTCGCGACGTATCGCGATTGATCACGGCCAAGAAAAAACATGCTGACGCCGCCCCGCTCGCCAAATTCATTTTTTGAACATTCGCCTCAAAGTTTTCCGCCGACCGCCGAATCACTCCCGTTGAGGCCGTTCTGGCCTGCGAATTTTCTTTGGCCTCGGTGAATCGGAGACCTGGCGATGATCAAGCAAGCGGCTTATGGCGTGGCGGCAATGGGAGTATTGACGTCGTTTGTCTTTGGACGGGATGTCATGAGTTATGTGCGGACCTGGGGCAACTCGGTCCGGCAGACGGTGAAGAAGGAGGTGCCGGTCGAATTCGAGGTCGCTCGCGCCCGCGAGTTGGTCGAGAACCTCGTCCCCGACATCCGCAATTGCATGCACGTCATCGCCGAGCAAGAGGTCGATGTCGATCAGCTCACCGCCGAGATGACTCGCAAGCAGACGGAACTGGCGACTCAGAAGGATGCGATTCAGTGGCGCGGTTCGGAACTGAAGTCGGGCAAGACGAGCTTCGCGATCGCCGGTCAGACGTACTCGGCCGAGCAAGTTCGCACCGATTTGGCCAAGCGGTTCGAGCGGTTCAAGATCTCCGAAGACACGCTGAAGCGCGAACAGAAAATCCTGGACGCTCGGCAAGCGGCGTTGAAGGCCAATCGCGAGAAGCTCGACAACATGCTCGCCGCCAAGACGGATTTGGAACTGCAATTGGAACAGCTCGAAGCCCGGCTCAAATCCGTTCAAGCGGCTGAGACCATCAGCACCGTCAGCATCGACGACAGCGAATTGACTCGTGCCAAGAAGCTGATCCGCGAACTCAACAAGCAGATCGACGTCCGCGAAAAGGTCATGGCCACCGACGGCAAGCTGACCGACTTAATCCCGATCGAACCCAAGAACACGGCTCCGAAAGATCTGGAATCCCAGATCGAGTCGTACTTCACAACTCAAACGGAAGCGGTTAAGGCCGAGGTGAAGGTTGTGAATTTGGATGCGCTCAAGCCGTAGTGGTGGGAATGGGATTGCAAATTGCATCCGCCCCGGCGGAGCAAATTGAGAATTGGATGCGTTGGCGAACGTATGCCGCGCTATTTCGATCGCTGTCTCCGGTGGTCTGTCCCGTCAATTTGAAATTTGCAATTTTCATTTTGCAATTTGCAATCCCACCATCATGCTCGGCTTTTTCCGTCATCCACTGATCGCCACTCGCTCCGAGACGCACGGGGCGATGTCCGTCGTGTGGATCGACGGGATCGGCTGCTTTTGGATCAGCCAGGTGGAACGTGTCACGATCGGTGGACCAGGCTCGCCGTCGTCCAAGCCGCCGCATCCGCGAGAGACGGCGGACATCGCGATCCTTTCGGACTTGAAGCGGCGGCACGCGACGATCGTTCGCACGGGGGAAGGCTATTTGCTGGAGGCTCACGGGGCGGCACGAGTCTCCGGCCGGGAAGTGCTTGAGCGAGCGACGCTTGCCGATGGAGCGTTGATCGAACTTGGCCGCAGTGTGCGGTGGCAGTTTCGCCAGCCTTCCGCATTGAGCCTTTCGGCGCGGCTGGATTTCGTCAGCGATCATCGGCCGACGCAAACCGTCGATGGCTTAGTCCTGTTGGCGGACACCTGCTTGCTCGGCCCAGGAGATGAGAATCACATCGTCTGCCCGGATTGGCCGGGGCAGGTCATGCTTGTTCGGCAGCAGGAGGAGTTGTGGTGTCGCTCGCGGCTGGAGTTGACCGTCAACGGCGATCGTTTGGGGAGCGGCAAGCGGTTGCGATCCGGCGATGTCGTGTCGGGTGATGACTTACGGTTTCGAATCGAAGAGCGCGGTGCAGTTTTTCACGGACACGAATGAGGTCTTTGAGCGGAATGGCGCTAGCCACCGGTGTCGTGGAAGCGATTTCCCACGCGAAAACCGGCGGCTAGCGCCGTGCCGCTCACTCAATCGTTCTGCGTGGTTAAGATTTCCGCCCGTGCGGCGAATGACGCGGCACGAGATACGGCGAGGGACAGACTCCTCGAAGGCAACGACGCCATGAAGTTCACGTTCGGTCCGGAATCAAGACCGCTCGACGGGTACACGATCAAGCGAGCCATCGCGCGCGGTGGCTTCGGTGAGGTGTACTACGCGCTGAGCGATTCCGGGAAAGAAGTCGCGATCAAGCTGCTGCAAGAGAACCTCGAAATCGAGCTGCGCGGAGTCACTCAGTGCTTGAACCTCAAGCACACGAATCTGGTCACGCTGTTCGACATCAAGCAGGACCGCGACGCCGACCACTGGATCGTGATGGAGTACGTCGGCGGCAAAACGCTCGACAAAGTCATTCACGAAGCGCCGCAGGGCTTGCCGCTGGAAGATGTGCTGGCTTGGTTGGACGGCATCGCAGCGGGGATCGGCTACCTGCACGACCGAGGCATCGTGCATCGCGATCTGAAGCCGGCGAACATCTTTCGCGAGAACGGTGTCGTGAAAGTCGGCGACGTCGGCCTGTCGAAGTTCATCGCTCCCAGCCGACGTTCCGCGCACACGCAGAGCGTCGGCACCGTTTATTACATGGCCCCCGAAGTCGCGAAGGGGCGATATGGGAAAGAGGTCGATGTCTACTCGCTGGCCATTATCCTCTTCGAGCTGCTCACCGGCAAAGTGCCGTTCGATGGCGAGACGACCGCCGAGATCTTGATGAAGCATCTGACCGAGCGACCGAATCTCGGCGCGATCCCGCCCAACCTGCGCGTGGTGTTCGAGGCTGCGTTGGAGAAAGATCCGCAGCGACGCACGAGCGATGTGCTCGAACTCGCTCGGCACTTCCGGAACGCGTCTCGTGGCGAAGTGAGTGAACCGTCTCCCGTCGTCGAGCAAAACGGTGCCGACTACCAAGAGATTCATGCCGAGCGACTCAGGATTTGTTCGCAACTGCGCGGACTGCTCGACAAAGCTCGTGAGCTGGAGAACGCCGCCGATCGTGACCGCACCTGGGGCCGGAAGCAGTTGGAGGTCGAAGAGTTGCTGCGGCAGGCTCAAGCGATTCGGTCCAACGCATTCGTCCATGACGAGCGTTGCTGGGACTATTCGGCGGAGGGAACGCTCTCGTCGATGACGGCGATCGCCGCCAAGTTCCGCAACTTGGCGACGCCCCGACTGCCGACGCTGGATTACGCCGACACGCAACCGTTTGAGCAACCAGCGGCAAGCAACAAGCCGGCTCCAAGACCGAGTCCGTTTGCTAAGCCCGCGCCGCCGAAATCGGGATGGGACACCTTCTGCTATGCGTGCGGTGCCTATGTCAGCGGATTGAAGAAGTCGGTGCAGGCGCATCCGCTGTTGGCTTGGTTGGCTGCGGCCACGTTTTTCCTCTTCACGATGAGGTACTGGCCGGGAATGAATTTCGCGCGGATCGGCCACGAAACGACGCTGGTCTGGTTCTTGATTGGCAGCGTTGCGATCTTCGAGATGTTTCGAATGATCTCGCGCGGGTTCGATCGGCTGTTTGGTCCGCCTTCGCCGAATTCCACCGATCGCGCCGGTCGAACGCCAGACGTTGCTCCATTCCGAGCGGCCTATCGAGTGGTCAGCCCGAATAGCGTGCGAGAGATTTCGTGGCGGCGACGACTGACGGAGTTGAGTGGTTCGTTAGCGACCGCTGGATTGGCGACGGCCGTGGTGACAGCGGTGCTGGCGAATGTCGAGCAGTTCTTCGGCTCGACCGCGTTGATCGGTCACTTCGCGATCGGCACGCTGCTCGGTTCGTGGAGCTTGCTGATCCTCGGCAAGCTCCGCGAAGGTTTGCCGCGCGAGCGCTACATCGACCGGATGTTGCTGGCCGGTGTCGGCATGGTGGTCGGCGTCGCACTGTTTCAGCTCGATGGCTGGCTCATGATCGGCTCGCTGTCCGACGTTTCGTCCACACAGCAAAGCTTGCTGTCGATGACCGGCGCGTCGCCGTCGAGCGATTCTCGGCAGTTGTTGGCGGAAAGTTACATCGCGTTCTTCGCGACACTGTTCGGCCTTCGCCGCTGGTGGTGGCAGACTGACTCGTTCCGTCCGCACCGCTTCCGAGTCCTCTCCGTCTGTCTGACCGCGCTGATCGGATCGGGAGCCGCCTTCGCATGGGGCTTCCCGGTCTTGTGGGGCACGGTCTGGGCCGCCAGCTTGTCGAGCGTCGTGCAACTCGCGGCGGTTTGGACGCCGAGAGAACAGCGGCGGTGATGATTTCAAATTTCAAATTTGAGATCTCAGATTTCAAAGGGTCTTGCGATGAATTCCGTTTCACCACCGAATGACCAATGGTCCGTTGGCCTCTTGTCGCTGCTGTTGGTCTTAGTGATCGTGGTGGGGGCCGTCGTCGCCGTTCTGTTTGAGCTGCGACGATCTCCGCAGGGGAATCAAGTTCTGAGCAAGATTCTGGCGGTGTTCGTTGCGGTCGCTGTCACGATGGTCATCTTCGGGGGAGTTTTCTTGAGCCGCGGCAGAGTCGAAACCGGCCCCGTCCAATGGCAGTGGACGAAACATGACGACGAAATCCAAGTGGCATCTCCACGGTTAGAGCCAGCGTTACCTGAGATGGAAAAGCCTTCGGTCGCGGATGCGCTGCCAGTCTCGACGAATTCCGAGCTTCCCGAATGGACTCGAAAGCCGTCGCAAGTCGACGGCGCGAAGACGTTCGTGGTCGTGAAGAGCGGCCGGTTCGCGACGCTCGAAGAGGCGGAACTGCACGCCTTCGATGAAGCGGGTCAAGCGGCCGCGCGACATTATCGCCACTTCGATCCCAGCGGAGTCGGTCAGTGCGCTCAGGTTCAACGTGAATTGGTGCGACAACAAGCGATCCGAGAACGCTCCGAGGAAATCAGCCGGCATGACTTCGGTGCGATGAAGGATTACCCGATGCACCAAGTCTGGTTGCGGGTGGAACTCAGTCCTCAGCTTGGCCAGCGATTTGCCGAGCCGTGGCGGCAAGCTGCCGTGGCGGCTCGACTGCGCACGCTGACCGGCTGGAGCGTTTGGAGCACTGCTGCCGCCGCGTTGATCGCGTTCGCGCTGCGGCTCGATGCCGCGTGGAACGGTCGCCGTCGAGCCATCATTGTTGGCACTTCCGCGGCGCTGATGCTTGGCAGTTTGGCGTTCCTCGCGTGAACGCTGTTGCGTCGGTTGTGAGCGGCACGGCGCTAGCCGCCGGTAAGTCACGGCGGATGGGATTGTCGGCTTCGTCGAGAAGTGCCTGATAATCGCTCGCACCTCACCGGCGGCTAGCGCCGAGCCGCTCATAGGACATGACTTCGACCCCGTTGCTTTTCTACTCCCACGCGACTCCGGTTTGCTGAGCAACGAAGCGCAGGTCTTCGATGACCGCCGGGACCAATGGGATGCCGGTGATGCGGCGTTCGGCTTCGGCGAGTCGTTCGGGATCGCCAGGAATCAGCGGGCCAGAAGTCCCCGGCGCGGGCTTGGTGGCTCGAAAGGTGTGAATCCAATCGTCAATCTGCCGCTTGAACTCCGTCGGGTCGATGAAGGCGTCGATGCGCATCGCTCCGAAGAAGTGACCGATCCCCTGCCCTACGCGGCGCGGTGGCTCGGCGTGATCCAGCGTGAAAGGGGGCGTGAATGGTCCCCAATTCGCGCCGCTCAGCGGGCCGCATAACAAATCGACCAACGCACCCAGGCAATAGCCTTTGTGGCCGCCATGTTCGCGATCGGCTCCGAGCGGCAGCATCGCGCCTCCAGCGACCATCGCGTGCGGATCGGTGGTCGGATTCCCGTCGCGGTCGATGGCCCAACCATCGGGGAGCGGCTTATCCGTGCGGATCGCCATCTCGATCTTGCCGAACGCGGCGGCCGGTGTCGCCATGTCGATCACGATCGGCGGCTCTTCCAATCCCGGAAACGCGATCGCCAGCGGGTTCGTACCGAGCATCTTCTCGGCTCCCCACAACGGCGCGACGATCTTCGTCGTGTTGGTCATCGCCCAACCGATCATCTCCCGCTTCAAGGCTTCGAGCACATACCAGCCGGCGATGCCGTAATGATTCGTATGCCGCACCGCGACCCAACCGGTCCCGGCACGATCGGCCTTGTCCATCGCGATCGCATTCGCTTTCGGACCGACCACCAGACCGAGTCCATTGTCACCATCAACCGTCGCCGTGCTGAGCGACTCGCGCACCACACGGATGTTCGGCCGAGGATTGATCCGCCCGATCGACAACATGCTGACATACGATCGCAACCGCGCAATCCCGTGCGAGTCGATCCCGCGCAGATCACTGAGCACCAGAATGTCCGCCGCCTGATTGGCTTCTTGCAGCGGAACTCCGAAGTGCAGGAAGACGCGAGAGGCAAACTCGTGCAAGCGTTCGGAGATGAAAAAATCAGACATCAATCATCAAACTCCGTTTTTCACGAAAGCTCATCGTCGTGCCTCATTCAACAGTCTTCGCATCATCGTTCTGAGCACGCCCACTTCCAACAATCAGGCACATCGCGAAGCTCTTGAACCTCACACAGATCCCATTCTTTGGCTCCACAGAATGGGCATGGCCATGGACTATCATCGCCGCTTGCCCCCAATAGGCTGACCGTCTTGTGCAGGTCATTAGGGTCGAGGTAGAGGTTCGATAATTCGTAATCCTCAACGCAAAAAGAGCCACAACAACTCGTCCGATGCAGGAGGTAATCGGAGTTAGAGCAACCTATCCCACTGTCATGCTCGAATCGGTACTTGTCGATAATACTCACGGCGTGCCTCATGCAAACTTCTAAAGATGGCATCCCTATCGGTTAGATTGTTGCTGAACTTGCCACCTCTACCAATGTGCGGACGAAGCAGCCGGTGGCACCTCCTTCGCGGTGTCCTTTGTTGGCGGAGGCGAAGGCGGGGCCGGCGATGTCGAGGTGGACCCACGGTTTGCCGGCGACGAATTTCTCCAGGAACTTCGCGGCGGTGATCGCTCCGCCCCAGCGGCCGCCGACGTTTTTGCAGTCGGCCACGTCACTCTTCAGCAGTTCATTGTAGGCGTCGAACATCGGCAGTTGCCACAAGTCTTCGCCGGCCGCCTTCGCGCCGGCGAGCACTGCGTCGCACCACGGCTGGTTGTTGGAGAACGCTCCGGCAACATCTTCGCCCAGTGCGACAACGCATGCGCCGGTCAGCGTGGCGAGGTCGATCAGACGATCCGCTCCGTGATCGGCGGCGTAGCTGAGGACATCGTTGATGACCAGCCGGCCTTCGGCATCGGTGTTGTGAACCTCGATGGTCACGCCGTTGCGCGCGGTCAGCACGTCCCCCAGTTTGTAGGCTTGGGCACCGAGCATGTTCTCGACGAGTCCGGCGTAGCCGATGACGTTGACCGGCAGCTTGAGCCGCGCAATGGCGGTCATCGCGCCGAGCACGGTGGCGGCTCCGGCCATGTCGCACTTCATGGTCAACATGCCGTCGGTCGGCTTGATCGACAGGCCGCCGCTATCGAAGGTGACTCCCTTGCCGACATAAGCGAGCGTCGGCGAGTTCGCTGCGCCACCGCGATGTTCGAGCACCACCATACGGGCCGGTCGATCGCTCCCTTTCGCGACGGCCAGCAACGAGTCGAAGTGTTCGGCAGCCAGTTGTTTTTCGTCGAAGACTTGGCACGTCAGTCCGCACTTCGCAGCCTCGGCTTGTGCGCGAGCGGCAAACGATTCGGGATAGATGTCGTCGGGAGTCCGATTGACCAACTCGCGCGTGAGATTGATGGCCTCGCCAAGAATACGTCCGCGATCACTGGCGGCCGAAGCGGCGGCAACATCGCTGCCGGGAGGCAACACGATCTGTGCGGCGGCGAACGGAAACCGTGATCGTTCGGCTTTGTACAAGTCTTGTCCGTGCGAGCCAACGATCAATGAGGTGGCGGCAATCTCGACCGCACGGTCGCGCGTCAACGGGCCGAGTTGCTCCGGCACGCACACAGCGATGCGGACGTCGGCTTTGGATGATACCTGCCGCACAGCCGTCATCGCCGCCTTGTCCCAGCGCGCGACCGAAAGTTCCGACGGGACACCAAGCCCGACTAACAACAGCCGCCGTGATTTGAGCGTCGGCGTGTCGGGGACGATCAGCAACTCTGCCAGCTTGCCGGTGAGATCACCCGCCTCGCGCAGCCGGCTGAGCTGTTCCAGCAACGCATCGTCCAACGCGATAAGTTCATTGGACCATTCGCCCCCTTCGGGGACACCGACAACCAGCCAATCCGCTTCCACTTCGCGCGCTGATGCGCTGACGACTCGCAATTCCATGATGACTCCTGACGTGGGGCAGGTTTTCAACCTGCCAGTGATTCAATGGCAGGTTACAAACCTGCCCCACGTAGTAGCCTGTCGCGTTCGGTCGGTCATTTCAAGCGGCGTGCCGCGGCGCTCGCGATCAGCGTTTCACGTCGCGAATCATCCGCACGACTTCGTACACCGGCTTGCCCAGCCGGTCGGCTTGCTGCGGATCGAACTGCCCCTCGACGCGGACGATCTCGCCGCTGCGGAGGTATTTGAAGTGTGCGGTGTTCTTCAGCGTCACTTCGCCGCCGTATTGATCGTTGTCATCGGGATTCTGGCTGTAGGTCAGATGCCAGACTTGCAGCTTGGGATTGAACTCGATGACCCCTTTGAGCCACGAGTAGCCTTCGGCGTCGTAGCCGAATTGGTCTTTGACCGCGCTGGCCGGCAGAACATTGTTCGCGCGGACTTGCGTGTTGAAGTTGGCCGACCGCACGTTGGACGTGGCGGGTTCGGATTCGTCGTCAGCAAGGGACATCTCCGGTTCCGCTCGATCCAGTTCGTTGTCGAATTCTTCTTCGTTGAGCGGTCGCGGTCGTGTGCGTTGGCTGGTGCGGACGCCGGGTCGTTCGATCGAGGCGTCTTCATCGAAGCCCGTGGGATCGACGACGGGGACCGGCGTTTTCTTGAGATCGGTCGGGGTCGGAACCTTCTTGATCGAGTCCAAATCGTCTTCGTCGCCAAACGAAGTCGGAGCCGCTTTGCGTGCGGGTTCGGGAGCGGACAACGTGCTCGAAGCAGCGGGAGTCGCGGGAACCCAAGCTGCTCCGGAGGGCGTTTGGACCATGTGATAGGGCTGCGAAACCATCGCCGTGTGCGGTGGCGCGTACGCTCCCTGATAACCGTACGGGCCAGAACTGAAACAGCCCGTGACGAACAAACACAGCAACCCCGACAAACCCAACCGGCGATCCTTGCGCATAATGTTCCCCCTCCCTGGGAAGTAGTCGGGCGGAGTGGTAGAGGCTTTTCCGCAAACGTGTCCAGACCGATTCCGGACGATGCGCGCGAGCCAGGTTCAAAGCGCACGTCCCCGCTTCTGTTATGGGGCGAATCGCAATTTCACAGCGGTTGGGCTTTTCAAACCGAGGCAAACGGGGTCAAGTGTTGTCGCTGGAGCCGGCTGGTTGCTGGCCGTTTCCGTTGTCGAAAGTCGCTGGCCGTGTCTGATTCGCTCGCTACTGATCCTCATCGTTCTGCCTCGTCGCTCAGCGATCGCGTGAAGTCGTTGCAGCTTCCGCAGAGTTCGGCCAGCCGGCACGCGGCGTCGGAAGTCGTGGCTTGGTTGCTGTGCGCGGCGCTGACCGCATTCGGCGGTTGGTTGGCCTATGAGAAATGGAATCCGCCGCCGTCTGACTCGTTGCTGGAGACCAAGTCGCATGCGATTGTGAATGCGGCGGAAGCGAACTCCGGAGAGAACACGTCGGCCGCTTCCGCGAAGCCGATGGACAATAAAAAGGACGGGCTCGTTCACACCGACAGCGGCTACATCATTCCGGCGCATCAGATCCTGGTCAGCCCGAAAGTGTCGGGCATGATCATGACTCTGAACGTCGAGGAAGGTCTGCGTGTCAAAAAAGGAGACGTGCTCGCCGTGCTGGAGACGGTGGACTACGACGCCGATGTGCGACGCTCGCAAGCGACGTTGCAGTTGTCTCGGAAGCGGCTGGAAGAACTCGAACGGGGGACTCGGCCGGAAGAGATCAAGCAGGCGGAAGCGGAACTCGCGGAGACGCAGGCGAACTTGGATGACCTCGCACGAACCTACAAACGGAACAAAGACCTGTTCGCGAAGAAGGGGGCGACCGAGCAAGAGTTGCTCACATCCGAGGCGAACCTCTTCGCGATGCAGCGGCGGTTGAGCAAGCTGAACTCGATGCTGGCGCTGCTCCGCGAAGGCCCGCGCGTTGAACGGATCGAGCAGGCGAAAGCGGAAGTGCAACAAGCGGAGGCCGATGTCTCGAAGGCTCAATGGCGGCTGAGCAATTGCACGATCAGAGCTCCGATCAGCGGCACGATCCTGAAGAAGAACGCCGAAGAGGGGAACATCGTCAACTCCATCGCGTTCAACGGTTCGTTCAGCTTGTGCGATATGGCCGACCTGTCGGACCTGGAAGTCGATCTGTCGGTGCAAGAGTCGAACATCTCGAAGGTCTTCAAAGGCCAACGCTGCAAAGTACAGCCGGAAGCGTTCAAGGACCGCAGCTATGACGCCTACGTGCATCGCTTAATGCCGATCGCCGATCGCTCGAAGGGAGCGGTCCCGGTGCGTGTGAAGGTCCGCGTGCCAACGGAGGAAGAGGGCGTGTTCCTCAAGCCGGAGATGCGCGTGACCGTGTGGTTCTACGGTGATGAAAAGCCGGCGGAATAATTTGGAGTGCGGCGATTCATCTCGCTTTCCTTTGCGGCGAAGCCGCCTTTCGTCATTCTTCGCCTCCTCGTGCTGAGGCCATGCACAGCGGCTGCGCCGCACTCCAACTAGGGATCACGATGTCTGTGGAAATCTGTGTGAAGGTCGATCATGTGTCGAAGTCGTTTCGTCGCGGAAGCGAATCCATCGAAGTGCTCAGTGGGCTGTCGTTGCAGGTGCCTCGCGGCGAATACCTGGGGCTGATGGGGCCGAGCGGTTCGGGAAAGACGACGCTGCTGAATCTCATTGCCGGGCTGGATCAGCCGACGGCCGGATCGGTGTGGGTTGGTGACACGGAGATCTCACACCTGAGCGAGAGTCAGTTGGCCGCGTGGCGGACGCGCAGCCTGGGTTTCGTGTTTCAGTTTTATCACTTGCTGCCGGTACTCACGGCTTACGCCAACGTGGAACTGCCGTTGTTGCTGTTGCCGTTGTCGGCGGCTCAAAGGAAACAACAGGTGCTGACGGCATTGGACATCGTCGGACTGTCGGATCGACTGCATCATCGGCCGGGTCAGTTGTCCGGCGGGCAATGTCAGCGAGTCGGCATCGCTCGCGCGATCGTGACCGATCCGGCGTTGATCGTGGCGGACGAGCCGACTGGGGATCTCGATGCAAAATCCGCTGAAGAGATTTTGAATCTGCTGTGTGAACTACGGACGCAGCTCAAGAAGACGATCGTGATGGTCACGCACGATCCACGCGCGGCGGCTCGCGCGGATCGGATCCTGCATTTGGAAAAAGGGAAGCTGGTCGAGCAGACGGAAAGTTGACCACTAATCTTCGCTAATCGACGCTAATGGGCTGCAAAAGAAACGCAACTGTTTCAATCGGTCCTGCCTCCTGACGCTGCTTTGATTAGCGACAATTAGCGTGGATTAGCGGTCCTTTCGTGGTTCCCTCATCACATGAACCGGAGACGAAATCATGACTGTGAAGTTGTTTGAGCAAGAGGGCTACGATTTCATGGGGGCAGCGTTTGAGGTTTACAACGAGCAAGGGCCGGGGATGGCGGAAGAGATTTATCAGGAGAGTCTGGAGATTGAATTGGAGATGCGTGCGTTGCCTTTTCAGTCCAAGCAAGAGCTGGTGCCGCACTACAAAGGCAAGCCGCTCAAGAAGCGATATATCCCCGATCTCTTCGTGTGTGGCGCGATCATTGTGGAATTGAAAGCGGTTCTCCAACTGGCTTCGGAACACGAGGCGCAGCTTCTGAACTACATGTATGTGACCGGAATCCAAGTCGGTTATCTGGTCAACTTTGGCAACAAAGGCGAACTCGAATGGAAACGCTTCGTGATCTCTGATCGCAAGCGAAGGCGAACCGCTCAACCGCAAATGAACCGCTAATCGGCGCTAATTCACGCTAATGAACCGCAGGAAAACGCGGATCGGTGCGTCTTGTTCGGGATTCAGGAAATGGTTTTGAGGGGTGTTAGACATCCTGCAATCACAAGGTCAGAAATGTTGCGAACGATTCATTCTGTCTGCCTCCCATTAGCGACGATTAGCGTCAATTAGCGGTCTTCTCTCCGGACGAACAAACATGAAATTCCTCAGACTCATTTATCAAAACCTGTGGCGGAACAAGCTGCGGTCGTCGCTGACGGCGGTGGGGACGATGGTGTTGGTGTTTGTCGTGACGCTGGTCTGGTCGATTCTCGGCTTTCTGGCGAACGCGACCACCGAGAAGCCGGCGAATATCAAGGCGATCGTGTCCGAGCGTTGGCGGATTCCGAGCATGATGCCGTATGCCTATGCCGCGTCGCTCAAGGAGGGGGCTGCGACGGAGCCGGAGCATCTCAAGCCGTCCGACAATATGACGTGGACCTTTTACGGCGGGTCGATTGACCCCAAGAAGCGGACATTCGAGAGCATCGTCTTCGCGTTCTGTCTGGAACCGAAGAAGCTGCTGACGATGATGGATGGATTCGACGATCTGCCGGCGGACTCGGCGGATCGCAAAACGCTGGAGGCGGGCGTCGCCAAGTTGGAACAGAACCGGCAAGGGATTCTGCTCGGCCGCGATCGCATGGAGCGGCTGAAGAAGAAGATCGGCGATCGCTTCATCATTCACAGTTTCAACTACAAGGGGATTGATCTCGAAGTGGAGGTGGTCGGGACTCTGCCGGCTCGGAGGTACGACCAGAGCGCGGCGATGAACATCGACTACTTTCTGAGCGCGATTGATGCCTACAAGCAGCAGCACAACGGCCAGGCTCACGAGATGGCGGCCAAGACGATGAACCTCGTCTGGCTGCGCGTGCCGGACACGCAGTCTTTCACGCAGGTCGCGGCTCAGATTCAGGAGTCGCCGCAGTTCGCATTGCCGGCGGTGAAGGTGCAGACGGCATCGTCCGGGATCTCAACATTTCTGGAGGCGTATCGCGACCTGCTGTGGGGTATGCGCTGGCTGCTGGCTCCGGCGATTCTGGTGACGCTGGCGGTCGTCATCGCGAACGCGATCAGCATCAGCGTGCGCGAACGGCAAACGGAGTTCGCCGTGCTGAAGGTGCTCGGCTTCCGACCGGGACAGATTTTGGTGCTGGTGCTGGGCGAGGCGCTGCTGATCGGCATCGCATCGGGAGTCATCAGCGCGGGGGGCACATGGTTGGTGGTCAATCAAGTGGCGGGAGGCATCCCGTTTCCGATTGCGTTCTTTCCGAAGTTCTTGATTCCAGCGGATGCCTGGTGGTGGGGCTTGGCTGTTGGCGGCGGTACGGCGTTCCTGGGAAGTTTCATTCCCGCCTGGACCGCGTGCCGCGTGAAGGTGTCCGAAGTGTTTGCTCGCGTGGGGTAGTGAGTTTGTCGCTTGGACGCCCTCGTCCGAGCCGCTCGGACGAGGGCGTCCAAGCTACGGATAAAGACAGGACGAATCGATGCTCGAAATCATCATCGCGTTGGCTGTATTGCTGGTGCTGCTGGTCGGAGGCTACTTCACCGGGCTGTTGACGTTGGCGTTTACGAATCCGGCGATTGGGTTCGGCGGAGCGGCCGGGCTGATCGTGGTCTTGATCGTCTTGAGCAAAGTGCCGCTGAGCTACAACTTTCAAAACCTGCTGGTGCGTTGGCGGACGACGTTGCTGACCGGGTTGGCCTTCACGCTCGTGCTGTCGTTGCTGACGGTGATGCTGGCGTTCGTCAAAGGGATGTATGTGCTGACGCAATCGAGCGGTCAGCCGCGCAACGTGCTGGTGCTGGCGGAAGGCTCGACGGATGAGGGCTTCAGCAATCTCGGCTTCGCGAATGTTGGCGATATCGAGGCTCAGGAGGCAGTGGCGAAGGATGGGCAGCAGCCGCTGCTCAGCCGCGAGACTTACATCATCGTGAATCAGCCAGTCGAGGCGTCGGTGAAGGGCCGGCCAGAGCGTCGCTTCTTGCAGATGCGCGGCGTCGATGATTCGCGGCTGACCGGCCGAGTGCATGGGCTGCCGCTGTATCCGGGAGGAAGCTGGTTGTCGGACGCGGGGGCTCGTGAGTTACCGCCGCAGGGAGAATCGAAGGTGCCGATCAATGCGTACGAAGTGGTCGTTGGCGAAGGGATTGCTCGTGAGTTGGGGAAGGATCGGCCGGAGGCGATGTCGAAACCGCACCTCAAGCGGATGGATGTCGGCGATACGTTCCACGTCAACGGCCGCGTGTGGGTCATCGTCGGCGTGTTGAAGTCCGAGGGAAGCACGTTCGATTCCGAAGTCTGGGCCAAGCGGTCGATCGTCGGGCCGATGTTCGGGAGCGAGTCGTATTCGACGTTGGTGCTGCAAGCGTCGAAGGATTTCCACCGCAATGAGCGAGCCGCGTACAAAGCGGAACGGCTTGCGAAGATCGCCGAGGCGACGGCCAAAGCGGAAGACATTACGAAGCGTGCGGCCGAGGCGAAGGCGGCCGGCAAAGAATTCACTGAGACCGCCGATCCGATTCCGACTTGGACCGAGCCAAAGAGTGACGATCATTGGGACGCGGAGATGGTCAAGGCGTACTTCAACAACGACTACAAGAAGTCATCGGTCAACGCGATCGTCGAAACCGATTACTTTGAGAGCCTCAATCAGCTCAACTTGCAGTTTCTGTACGCGATCATCTTCGTGACGATCATCCTGTCGGTCGGCGGCGTCTTCGGCGTCATGAATACGATGTTCGCGGCGATCAGCCAGCGGATCAAAGACATCGGCGTGCTGCGTCTGTTGGGTTATCGTCGCCGCTCGATCCTGATTTGCTTCCTGCTGGAGTCGGTGTTGATCGCGATGATCGGCGGCCTGATGGGCGTCGCGCTGGGAAGCCTCTCGGACGGTTGGACGGCGAGCAGCATCGTCGGCAGCGGCCAGGGGGGTGGGAAGTTCGTCGTGCTGCGATTGACGGTTGATGCGCAAGTGCTGGCGGTTGGATGTTTGCTGAGTTTGATGCTGGGGTTTGTCGGTGGATTGATTCCGTCTCTGAGCGCGATGCGGCTGTCGGCGCTGGAGGCGCTAAGATAATCCGTACCGCGACCGTCAGGGAGCGGCTCAGTCCCATCGTTGTGAGCCGCTCGTCATAGGCCGCTCCCTGACGGTCGCGGTACGGCTATCTGTCGCATTCGATAGGGTCGGATCGCGCGGTTGAATAGCCATGCTCCGCACGTTCGCTGTGCGTGCGACGGAACGAGCAATCGGTGCCGGTCGAGCATCCGCTGTGAGTCGCACGCTGCGCGGGATGTCTCTCAGTTGCGGTCGTTGTCACGCGAACAAGCGGCTCTTTCTGACTCGCGCCGCCGATATCTCGCTGTGAATTCTCAGAAACAACTTGCCGATCCTCGAAGCTTTGTTTTGCAGCGTCCGCCGCCCCAAGGCGTATCGCTCGCAGGAGTGGTGCGAGATGAACTCTCCGTTCGTTCGATTCAGCCGCTGCGTTCGTTCTCCGTTGTCGCTCGCGACCGTTGGTCTCTGCACGCTGTGGGGCTGCCGGCATCTGCCGAGTTCCCGGCACACGACTGAGTACACGCAGCCCGCATACGCGCCGAGTGCTCCAGTCATTGGCAGCTACGAAGAACCGGCGGTCGCCGACAATGCGCCTCCCATCGTTTCGCTCTCGGAAGGGGACACCTACCTGCCGTTGCCGAACGATTCGGTCGTGCCAGCGCAGCCAGTCGCGAAGGCCGAGAAACCCCAAGCCGAACCCATGGAAACCACCGTCGCGGAGACACCCCAAAAGGAACTGCCGACGGAAGAACTCCCTTCGGAAGAATCAGCCGTGATTCCGAAACTCGGAGTTCCGCCGGAGCCGGCACCCAAGAAGGAATTGGATCTCGATTTCCACGACGAATCGCAAGCCAAAGCGAAAGTGGAGCCGAAGGAGTTGTCGTTCGACGACGATGAAACGTCGATCGCGCAGGTCGATCCGGTGAAGCCCGCGCCGGGGCCGGCCGCGACGCTGGAGAACGAGGTCTTCTCGCTGGATTCGTACTGCGATGGGCTGGTGTTCGACTCGCAAGGCTTCGGGTATGTCTCGCACAAGAATCGGATCGTGCGGTTCTCGCCGACCGGCGAATCGTCGGTCTGGGCGACGCTGACCAGTCCGAAAGGACATCGCATCGAACCGGAAGGGACGCATCTGGTTTGTGATGTCGAACGCCGCTCGGTGTTGCGGTTGTCGTTCGAGGGGAAGCTGGTCGGCGTGGCCGCGAAGGACTGCGACGGCACGCCGTTCCGTGCGCCGTATGACATCTCCGTCGATCCGAGAGGGGGCTTCTATTTCACAGATCCAGGTTATGTGCAGATCAAGAACCCGATCGGCAAGCTGCACTACGTGGATCGCACCGGCAAAGTGTCGGTCGTCGCCGCGAAGATCGGGTATCCCACGGGAGTCGTTTACGATTCGGCTCGTCAGCGCGTGCTCGTCGCGGAATCGCAGTTCAATCGCATCCTCGAATTCCGTCTCTCCGAACCGGGCAAGATCGAATCGCACGCGGTGCTGGTGCAACTGCCGCTGTCGCCCGACACCGACTATCACCTCGCGAGCCTATGTCTCGATGCGACCGGCAATCTGTATGTGACTCAGCAACAGACGAAGACGGTCCACGTCTTCGATCCGCAAGGCCGCCCGGTCGGACGCTTCTCGACGGGTACGGTCGCTCCGAGTTCCGTCGCGCTGCGGTCACCGAACTCCGATGAGCTGTTCTTCACTGGCGAGGCGGATGGACGTGCTCGCCAGGGCAAAGTGCTGCGGCTGAATCTCGGCCAGTAGCTCGGATGAGTCATGGCCCAATGTAACCCGAAGCGTCAGCGAGGGCGTCACGTCGCTCTCCCTCGCTGACGCTTCGGGTTACATCGCAGCCCGCTGCTCTCCTCAATGAATACTCCATGAATAATCGCGGTTGAGCGAGTTACCCACACTCTGGCGAGTGCGGCTACAAGCGGCTCGACTGATTCAATCGCTGCGATGGCTACAACCGCAACGACCCGAAGTGTCCAGAAGGGCCGCGCGAATTTGCGGATGCCCGGAAAACTGTGACGCATGTGTCGAGAAAGCCGGGGGTATACTTCGCCGCCGTCCGGAGTATGTCCTGCCAGCTTTGTTTTCACGCGATTGAGTGCCAGCCACAGTCACTGTTGCTTAGCGCCGCGGACGACACGCTCTTGAGATCGGCGCAGTTGTCACGCTTTGGAAACAAGCTCGGAGCTGGCAGTGTATCAGTTCAGCAGGCTCGAAAATGGCATTCGCATCGTCACGGAACATCTTCCGTGCTCGCGGAGCGTGTCTCTGGGCGTGCTGGTTGACGCGGGACCGCAGGACGATCCGATCGGCTTGAGCGGCTTGGCTCACTTAGCCGAGCACGCTCTGTTTCAAGGGACCAGCGGGCGGAGTGCGTTCGAGATTGCTCGGCTGATGGACGTGGCGGGCGGAGCGATGGGAGCCTTCACGGCTCGCGATTACACCTGCTTCTATGCGAACGTGCTGGACGAGTACCTGACTTACGCAACCGAATTGTTCGGCGACATGCTGCTGAACTCGGTCTTCCCGGACGAGAACATCGAGCGCGAGAAGCAAGCGGTGCTGCGCGAAGTCGGACTGAGCCACGACACGCCGACCGAGCATGTGCATCAGCAACTCAAGCGGTTGATCTGGCCGCACCATGCGCTGGGGAGCGCGGTGGCTGGCAACGCCCACGCGGTCGAGCGAATCACGAGCAACGACGTGCGAGCGTTCGTGCGGCGGCACTACACACCCGACCGCATCATCGTCGCGGCGGCTGGCAACGTCGAACATGCCGCGCTGGCCGAACAGATTCGGGATGGCTTCTGGCGATTGGATGGCGTCCGTCCGTCGCGCCGTCCCGCGCGTTGCCGGTTTCATTCCGGCGTGGCGCTCCACGAGTCGCCGGTGTCGCAGGCGTACTTCGCGATCGGCCTCGAAGCCCCGGCGTACTGCGCGGCGGAACGCTATCGGTTGTTCCTGCTCAATTCGGTGCTCGGTGGTGGTCTGAGCTCGCGGTTGTTCCGCAAGCTGCGCGAAGAGCGCGGATTGGTTTACGGCATCTCTTCGGAGTTACATGCCTATCGCGATGCCGGCGTGTTGGTCATCGAAGGGAGCACGGCTCCCGAACATCTCACGTCGGTGGTCGCACTGACGATCATGGAGTTACAACAGCTCGCGACGTTCGAGACGGAGATCGACGAAGAAGAATTGTGGACCGCCAAGATGCAGTTGCGCAGCCAGCAGTTGCTGTCGGCGGAGAATGCTCACACACGGATGAGCCGACTGGCAACACAAGAGCTGTACTTCGGCCGACATCTGCCGGAAGCGGAGATCCTTGCGGAGATCGAGCAGATCACCGCCGAAGACTTGTGGCAAACCTGCCGCCTGCAATTACTGCCGGCGGTCAGTCAATTGGCGTTGTCGGTCATCGGACCGGAAGCGGCCGAGTGGTATTCCCAGGAATCGTTAGAGGACTTGCTGGGCGAGTTCTCGCTGTGTGCGGCGTGAAGTGGATTTGAGATTTGGAATTTGGTGACGACATGGCTGTTCCTGAGAACGTCAAAAAGATGTGGATTGAGATCCAACGGAAGTACGACTTCCCGGTCAACGCGATCGGCGTGCGGATCAACGCGAAGGACTCCGCCACACTGAAAGTGTGGAAGGAAGAAGGCATCGATCAGTTTCAGAAGAAGTGAGCGCGACGGGGTCGGGAGTCTTTTTCAGGTCGGCGATGGCAGAATTGAATCATCGAAAGTCGCTGATCGCCGACCTGAAAAAGACTCCCGACCCCTTCACGACGATGGGAGTGTTGACACATGCAGACTCAAGACAGCGATTCTTCGGCGGGTGAATTGGCGTTGCGGCGCGGCGTGTCGGCGGCGCGTGCGGGATTGCACTCGGTCGCGGCGGCGAGCTTTGAACGCGCGGCGGAAAACTTGCCGGACGACCCGAAGGTGTGGCTCTGGCTGGCTTGGACGGCGAACTCGCCCGACAACACGCTGCGCTGCTTGGAGCGCGTGTTGGAATTGTCCCCCGGTCATGCCGCCGCCAGCGCGGGACTGATCTGGGTGCAAGCGCTGGTGAATCCTGCACCGGCACCAGTTGCGGTCGTGACCGCTCCGCCAGTTGTCGAGACCCCGGAACCGATCGCCGCTCCGGTGGAGATCGTGGCGGAAGCGCCTGCGGTTGAAGTCGAATCGGCACCGGTCGTCGTTCCTGCCGCCGAACCGCCAGCGGCTTGGGAACCGGAACCGCTGCCAACTCCTGAAGTGGCCGCCGAAGTGGTTCCAGAAACGACAGACGAATGGCATCACGAACCGGCTTCCGTCGAACCCGCTCGTCGTCGTTGGAGCGAGCTCGTCCAGCGCGGCCCGGAATTGCGGACGGGAACGATCTCGATCACATCGGCGGCGCATGTGCCGCCTCCCCTGCCGACCACTCCGCCACCCCTGCCGTACTTCAGCGCGACGGCGAAAGCCGACCCCGAAGTCGCCGTGCAAACGCGATTCAACGAAGTGTCGGCGAGCCACGAATCGGAAACGAGTACAGACGTCGAAGCGTTGGCAACATCGTTCAGCCCTCCGACGGAAGTCGCATCATCGGATGGCCGGCCGCTGGTGATGGTGGTCGATGATAGTCCGACGGTTCGCAAGCTCGTGTCGCTCACTTTGGAACGGCGCGGCTATCGAGTCATCTCCGCCTTCGATGGCGTGGCCGCGATCAAGGAACTCGGAACGTGCCGGCCGGATCTGATTCTGCTCGACATCAACATGCCGAGGCTGGATGGCTATCGGCTCTGCAAGCTCATCAAGAAGCACGAAGCCACTCAGAACATTCCGGTAGTCATGCTCTCCGGCAAGGACGGAATGTTCGACAAGCTCCGCGGCCGGCTGGTCGGCTGCTCGGATTACATCACCAAGCCGTTTGAAGCGGATGCTTTGACTCACAAGGTCGCGAAGTATCTGGCCGCGGTGAGCAGTTCCTTGTGAACCGTTCGCTGGAAGAAATAAGGATTGCCGAGTAAGGATTTCAGAATGATGAAGGAGAGCCACATCCGACCTTTTGCCTTCTTCAATCCTTATTCTGCAATCCTTATTTCCCGTTCCCGAACAGACCGACCGCTCCGTTCCGAAAACCGATGAATCCCCACGAAGCACTGCCTGCCGCGGCTGACGGGCGGTCGTCGGACGACGACCGGCTGGAGATGCTGTTGGTGCATCTTGTGGGTGGGCTTGAACAGCAAATGACGACGCTCGCACGGACCGACCACGTCAAACGCATGATCCGCATGATTGAGACTTCGCTGGGGATGCTGGTCACGATCCTCGACACGGGGATCGGGAACTTCGACGGAACCTTCTTCGCGGACGAATTGCCCGCAGTCTGGCGGCTGCGCGAACGGAGCAAAGTGGTGCTCGATGTGCTCGACCGCGAGTCGTGGACCAGCCTGTTCAGCCTCAGTCCGAAAGCAAAAACCGCGACGCTGACCATGCACCGCAATTTGGGAAAGAATTTCGCGTCTTCATTCCGCGACCTGCTCGCGCGGTTCGGCGAAGAGTTTCAGTCACCGCAGCTCCGAAACGACTTCCGCGAAAGCTGCACCGCGCTCGTGGAAGATTTCGCACAGAGATGGTGAAGAATTTATGACCGCGACCGTCCTCGTTGTTGACGATAGCCCAACCGCCCAGCGACTGATCCGCGAATCGGTCGAGGCGGGTGGCTATCGAGTGCTCACCGCGTCGGACGGCGACGAAGCGATTGAAGTCGCGATGCGCGAGCGGCCCGACCTGGTCGTGCTCGACATCATCCTGCCGAAGAAGAACGGCTTTCAGGTCTGCCGGCATCTCAAGGCGTTTCCGGAGACGTGCGGCATCAAAGTCGTGTTGCTCAGCAGCAAGAACCACGAGATGGACATCCTGTGGGGCAAACGGCAGGGGGCGGACGGGTATCTGACAAAGCCGTTCGAGTCGGAACAGTTGCTGGCCTGCATCGAATCGGCACTGCGAGCCGAATCGGCTCCGTCGCTCGCCGCGCCCGAACCAGCCACACCGTAAGGTCCGCCACAAATGCGTTCGTGGGTTATCCTTCGTCGGGCAGGTTTTCAACCTGCCCGTGCAGAAGAGTCGAGGAATGAAAATCGAATCATGAGTCGGGCAGGTTGAAAACCTGCCCCACGAAAGAATGAGTCCATCGTGACTGACGCTGTTGCTGCCCCCGAAGCCCTCAGCCTGCAAAGCTTGCTCGCGCAGATTGATCGCGAGACGAACCACGGTCCGCTGAGCGAGTTGCCAAACGCGCCTCAGCAAGAGCCGGTCAGTCCGGCCGTGAAGCATGTGCTCTTCATGCTCAACGAATCGCACTACGCCGTGCCGTTAGCCAACGTCTTGGAACTGCAACGACTGCCGCACATCACCCTGTTGCCCAACGTCCCGGACTGGCTGCGGGGCGTGATGAACCTGCGCGGCGACGTGCTGTCAGTCGTCGATCTGCGCTCGTTGTTGGGACTGCCTGTCGCCGAGAGCAGTGTTTCGCAACGGCTGATCGTGGTCCGCTCGACGCGCGAAGAGATCGCGACCGGCTGGGTGGTCGATCGCGTCCTGGGGATTCGCGGTATCGCTGACGAGGAGTTGAAACCCTGCTCAACACTGATGACCGGCCCGGCCGCCAGCTTCTTGAGCGGAGTCGTCGAACGGGACGCGCGCTTGATCGCAGTGCTCGACGTGAACCGCGTGCTCTCTTCGCCAGAGATGCGGCAGTTCGAGCCGACGTGGCAAGCAGCATAAAGTAGACGAGTCACTCCGTGACTCGAATTCGAGTCACGGAG
Organism: Planctomyces sp. SH-PL62; assembly: GCA_945893045.1. Taxonomy (GTDB): domain Bacteria; phylum Planctomycetota; class Planctomycetia; order Planctomycetales; family Planctomycetaceae; genus SXKJ01. The sequence goes on along the minus strand of CAMDEA010000004.1, from coordinate 488 downwards.
TGACTCGTCTACTTTGCTTGCGAATCACAGCCTGGCTTGCCAACGTATCGCCCCATGTTCGCGCCCGATCCGTCCCAATTTGGTCAGCCGCCCGACTTGACTGCCGTCGGAACCGCCTTCGCGCGGTTGTGCGAGGTCATCGCAAAGCTCCGCTCGCCGACCGGTTGTCCGTGGGATCGTCAGCAAACGCTCGAAACCATCAAGCCGTTCACGCTCGAAGAGACTTACGAACTGCTGGAGGCAATCGACTCGAAAGATGACACGGCGATCGTCGAGGAACTTGGCGATCTGCTGTTGCAGGTCGTGCTGGATGCTCAGATCGGCCGCGATGAAGAGCGATTCGGCATCGAACAAGTCCTCGACGTCATCACGCACAAGATGATCGCTCGGCACCCACATGTCTTCGACACCGAGAAGGCTCACACGGCCGAGGAAGTGCTGACGAACTGGGACCGGGCCAAACAGCACGAGAAGCAGCGGGACTCGAT
>CAMDEA010000003.1 GCA_945893045.1 Planctomyces sp. SH-PL62 | reverse complement strand
AACGAGATGATGGGCTCAGATGAGTTCAAACTCGAGACGGCTCAGAGCGGATTCGAGGCCGGCATCCAGGCGGAGAGCCTGCATCCTGATTGCGTCGTCATCGACTTCGCAATGGGCCGCAGCGACGCCTTGATGATCGCTGGCAACCTGCGGAAGAATCCCGAGTACGCCGAGACGGTCTTGATTGGCCTGCTCAGCGATGAAGACAACGCCAGCGGTTTTGACCGCACGATCTTCAACGAAACGTTCCGCAAGCCATTTGACGTGGCTCTATTGGCGGAACGCGTTCGGACTCTGGTGGGTCGCAAGAAGCAACTCGCTTAATACTTCGCAGATGTCAGAGGAACCCACCGCCGGAGCTAAGTGTTAGGCGCCAAGGAAGGCTCCGCGGCAGTCGGTTCCCAGACAAATAGCCTGATCAGCGCGAAAGCGAATGAAACTCGGCCGGAAACGGCCGAGTTTTTTTTGTTGTGCTGGACGCGTTCTGGTACTCGTTTAACCGCAAGCCGCAGGCGTGCGCGTCCAACGGGATTCCACTACACAATCGCACGCTTGCGGCTTGCGGTTAAACAATTGGCAGAACTATGGAACTCGCGAGTTGGTTCCGCCGGCAAGTGCCCAGGCAGTGGCGGTCTCACTGATCGTCCCCCATTCGACGCAATTCAGTGAGGACATGGTCGCTGCCCACGTTTCGATTTCAGCGATGCCATCGGTTGTGTCCACAACGAGCAGCGTCTCGGGGCGGACGTTGATCGAGGCGCTGGTCACGGGGTACGAGGCCCCGTGAAGTTCTAACGCCACGGCAAATGTGCCGACATCGGTGAGATTGCGATCGCCTCCACCGACGGCGATCAGCGAACCGCGTCGGTTGTGCGAGGTCCAGCGTGCGGAGCTCACCGGTCGCCAGCAGCCGTAGGCTCGATCATCGGCACCGACTCCGTGGCCGGAACGAGTCGTCAATCCCCACAACACCGTGGCTTGCCAAGTTGTCGAGCCGTCGCTGGATGTGACGGCTGATCGCAGCGCGTCGATCTCGCTGACGTTCAACCCGGAGCAAACGCCCGTCGGCGTGGCTCCCGCGTCGGCCGTAAGCTGAGCGCAGTCGCCGCGATCGGCCGCGTCGTGAGCATGGATATCCCACTGCACTCCCAGCGCCGCCGTTTCCGTGACGATGAAATCCACGACGGCTGGGTCTTCCATGAGGAACCAGTCGATGTCCGCGCCGATGGACCAACGCATGCCTGTGCCACGATCGGCGGTGTAGCCGGCTTGAGTCGCTCGCTCGAAGAACTCGACAAACGCGAACGGATCGGTCGGCCAAGTCCGCGAGCTCGATTCAATGTGCATGACGCCGGAGATGTACATCGACGTCTGCGCGAAGGTGTTGCCGGACCAACTGAGGGCCAGCATGAGAGTGACGATCAACGATTTCCAGAGGTTCCGAAACATGGCGTGTCTCCTGAGTGAGATGGGTTCGGCGAAATTGCCGTCGACATCACTACCGGGGACACGGGCAGATCTTTCAGAGTCTGCCCGAAAAATCGTTTTGGGCTCTGTAGCCCGACCCCTTGTGGGTCGGAGGGTTTTGAACGAGCGACGATTTCGCTGGAAAACCGAATCCTCCGACCCACAAGGGGTCGGGCTACAGGCTTTTCGGACAGTCTCTCAGAGAAATTCGTCGAGTCGCTCCGTGCCTCGAGAATTCCGGTCACGGTGCGACTGGTCTACTTTTGGCGCGAAGCATCGCGAGACCACGCATCGTGCGCAGGGCCGGGGCCGAGTTGGTTGAGGTCGGCTCCTGGCGGATTACTCATCCGTCCGATCTGCGGCACGCGGAAATCTTCGGCGGACAAGTTCAAGCGCTGCGATTCCGAGCCGTCGATCAAACCTGCACGGGAGAAATCCAACGACGTGGTTCGTGAAGTGGAGGTTGAGCGGTTATTCCAAAAGTTCTTCCAGATCGGCAGATCGCGCGGGCTCTGCGACATGGCGGACCAGTTGGTGTCCGGAGAACGGTGGCTAATCCAGTTCGCATTCGTGTTCAACGAATACAGATTGTCGATGTCGCGGTCCCACTGGATGACGAGCGGCAACATTTGCTCGGGGCGTTTCGGCATCGTCATCGGCGAGGCCGACCAGGCGACCGCGATGACCGACTGCAACGCGCGAAATTGGTTGCGCTCGACCGTGAACCGGAGTTTGCGGCGGTCGAACGGATTCGCCTCTTGGCGTTTGCCAAAGTGGACCTGCACCGGGAATTGGCTGACGAACGTGTTGTCCGTGAGTTCGATGTTGGCATCGAGCGGCGGCGGACTGGGACTCTCGACGAGGACCGCTCCGAAACCGGCCCAGACATTGTTGTCGAGCGTCAGCGATCCGTTCGCGCCGGCGGTCCACGAGAGAGCCGAGGTCGAGCCGGAAAACATTGCCGAATGTCGGATACTTACACGCGGCGACGTCGATCGAACCAACGTTGCTGTCGTCGAGGTTCCACGCACGCAGCAAAACGCCAAGTCGAGTTCCGGTCCGTCCGCGCGGAGCAACGGCGGAGCATTCTCCGTCGGCTTCGCGAGATCGCCGGCTTGCAGTTCGATGCCAGTTAGAGTCAGCGACTCATCGGTGTCGATCATCGCGGCTTCGGAATCGAGTGACGAGTTGAAAATAAGAACCGGTCGCACTCGATCCGCCGCCTCGATCCAAAGTCGCCGGCCGCGAAGAGTGATCGGCTCGACGAGGAACGGTCCATCGCCACGAATGCGGATGTGCGTCCGCTTGCTAGCCGTCGCCAGTTTGATCGCTGCGGGCAAACTCGCGGCGGACTCACCGCTGCTTCCGTCTTCGTGGAGCAACACAAACGGCAGCGGTTGCGATGCAACTGCGGTCGATGGACTGGTCGGCACCGAAAAGTCGTTTGCCCCAGAACCGCGCATCGAGTTCTGTTTCACGGCGCCAACGACCCACACGATCAAGCTCAAGCCGATCGCGGCCAGCAACAGCACCGCCGTTTTCTGGCGGCGGGTCAAGCGGTGCAGTTCAGCCTTCCCATTGGATTCGTCGGGCGGCTTCGGTTCGTCCGACTTCGGCAAGATCGGCATCTTCAGCGAGGGCATCGGCGCGCTGTCGGCCGTCAAACCGCGCAGACGGCGGAGTTCGGCCAGGACTTCGGTGGCGGTTTGCGGTCGGCTTTGCGGTTCAACGGCGTGCAATCGGTCGATCAAGCGGACCAGAGCCGGAGGCAAATCGTCGCGAATCGTGGCGATCGACGGCGGCGGCCCGGAGCGCAGGCGGAGCAGCGTCTGCACGGTGTCCTGATCGCGAAACGGCGCGCGGCCCGCGAGCATCGCGAACATCACGCTCCCCAGGCTGAACAGGTCGCTGCGATGGTCGATGGCTTTTCCGAAAGCTTGCTCCGGCGACATGAACGCCGGAGTTCCGACGACGATGCCGGTCTTTGTGAGTGATACATCGTCCGGACCGCGCGTGAGGCCGAAGTCGGTGAGCTTCGCTCGACCAGTCTTCGCATCGAGCAGAATGTTCGCCGGCTTGACGTCCCGATGGACCAAGCCGCGTGAATGAAACGCGGCGAGCGCGGAGACGACATGCGACGCGACGCGCAGCACGTCCTCGACGGACATCGGATTGTTGCGAGCGATGCGCCGATGCAGCGACGGACCATCGACGAATTCCATCACCAGATACGGGCAGCGCATGTGCGTCGGATTCTGGCTGTCGTCAGCCGGGTCATGGACGGAATAGATCGTGACCGCGTTCGGATGATTCACGGCCGCCGCCGCACGGGCCTCGCGCAGGAACCGTTGACGCGAGGTCTGATCCGCCAGCAAATACGGCGACAGAACTTTGATCGCCGTCAGGCGTCGCAGCGTGGGATCGCGGGCTTTGAAGACCACACCCATTCCCCCCTGACCGAGCACTTCCGAGACCTCGAACGAGTCGATCAGGCCCAGCACATCCGGCCGCTCGCTTGCGGTCAGTAGCGTCGTGGGGTCAACGACGAATGGTTGCCGGTCGTCGTTCTGCGTCGCTTCGGCCTCATCCCCGTTCGCCGTGTCGAGCAGGTTGGCCAGCTCCGGCGAGAGTTCGCTGTGTGTCCGTTGCAGCTTCGCCGCCAAGTCCACCAAGAACGTCGTCGATCCGGCCGACATCTCCAACGCCTTCTGACAGAGCGGACAACGATCCAGATGCTGCTGCAACCGCCGCTCCTCATCCGGGCTGATCTGCCCGCGCAGGAGTGCCTTCCAAGCCGTTCGATCCGGGCACGCACTGGTCGTCATTGGTCGTCGATCTCTTGGATGAGTTCCTTCAGCCGCGCGGTCACGCGGCTCTTGGCGATGTACACCGCGCCGACGCTGAGTTGCAGTTTCGCAGCAGTCTCGGCGGGAGTCTTCGATTCGACAGCCGTCATCCAGAACGCCTGCCAGGTGGCCGGTTGGAAGTCGGACTGAGCACGCTCCGCCGCCCACTCGAATAAGCGCCGCTCATATTCTTGCTCCCAATCCGCTTCGGAGGGGGACTCGCTCGGTTGGTTTTCGAGTACGAATTCCATTTCAGAATCACCGGTGCCGGCCGGCTGTCGGCTGCGACGATGCAAGTAATTCTTCAGCTTCGAGTGCGCGACCGTGAACAACCAGCCTCGGAAACGGCCGATGTTGCGGTCGTACTCCAGCTTCTCGATCGCCGTCATCACCGACTGCAAGATGTCCTGCGTGACATCGGCCGAGTCCGCTTCCTGCAATCCATGTGATCGCAGGAACCTTTGCAACAGCGGGCCGTACACCTCGACGAACTGCGACCACGCTTCTGAGTCCTGCCGATCGCGCATCCGAATCAGCAGGCTGGGCCGAGTCGGCAGCGTATCAGCAACATCGCGATCGCTAGACATGAAGACTTCCGAAGCAATCAGAGCCAAGCTCCCTTGCCCGCATCGCTGCCGGCAAGTCCGCTGCGTCGCCGAACGCTCGGCCGATCCCGCATTCCGTCCCAGAAAGTTAGCGGCGATTTTCATGTCCGACGAGTTCAAGCGTGGGATGGCTGCCCTCGGCCGTCCGGTCGGTGAACGAATCGCCCGCGGGACGGCCGAGGGCGGCCGTCGCACAGGCTTGCGGAACGGGTCAATCAAAACGTGTGCTCGTAGTCACCCGCTTCGGCATTGTGAGTCCAGTCGTCGCCCTCGCCGCCGTAGAGCGAGTCGTGACCGTAGCCGCCGTCGAGCGTGTCGTTGCCGGCGTCGCCGTACATGACGTCGTCGGCTCCGTTGAGCGTGCTCTGAATGTAGTCGTCGCCGTTGCCGCCGTGTGCCTCGACAAACGGGCCGCGCGAAGTGATCCGATCGTTGCCGTTGCCGCCGAATACCGTGTCGCGTCCGCTGCCGGTGTCGATGATGTCATTGCCGCCTCGGCCGTCGATGTAGTCATCGTCGTCGCCACCACCGTTGATGATGTCGCTGCTCATCCCGCCATAGACCGTGTCGTTGCCGCCGCCGCATTCGACGCGCGAGCGCACGGCCGCATTGATCGTCAGGCTGTCGTGGCCGTCTCCCAGATCGACGAACACACGGTTAATGCCGGCCGCATTGAACTCGCGAGAAAAACCGGTCGCTGAATCGCTGACCAGAAACTTCGGACCCAACCGCTCGATCGTGATGGCGTTGTTGCCGGCATCTCCCGCGACGACCAGCGTCACCACCGGCCCCGTGACGTTGACGAACGCCGACGTCAGCACCTGCCGCGACTCCAGCGACTCGCCGCGTCGCAGCACCAACGATCGGCGGCGCGAACGGCGTGCGAGATTCCGTGTGACAAATCGGCTCAGAAACTGAATGGGATTCCGCATGACAAGGCTCCTTAGATGTGAGTGTGAGACAGGCGGATCGAAACGCGGTTCGATCCGGACAAACTCACTACCGAGCCTGCGCTGGAATCTTTCAGGGGATCAGATCGAAATTGTCGCCGTGCGGTTTCGCCCGTGGTTAGCCCAATTCTCAGACTCGTGGCGACCGCTGAACTCCGGCTGATCTCAAACACGAAGGGAGTTGCTCATGACCGCTTCACCAACGACTGACGAACGGATTTCCGCGCTGACCGCTCACACCTGGACTCCGCAACCCGCACCCGCGAAATGGGTGCATGGTGTCCTAGAGGATGCCGTCCAGAAGAATACGTTTCTCGGAACGCTTCGCCGCCAGATGCTCGAACTAACGGGGACGCGGCTGGTCGATTGGATCGACCACTTCACGCTGCCGGCCGACGACGAGGCTTTGAATGATTTGAGTCAGGTTGGATACGAGCCAGACACGGCCGTCCCGAAGGTCTGAGCTTGGAAGCATTCGCTCGGTCTGTTTCCGCGAGTCCGCATCCATGTGGGCAAATCTCGGCAGGTGGTTCTGAAAGTGGAAGCGGTCACCGATTTCCTTGCGGCACAGAACCTGAGCGATGTGGCCATTCAAATTGTTTCTCTCGCGACCGTTCGCCGAGCACGAGTCGCTCACGAAAACGGCATCGAGGTGTGGGTGTCGGAGCGGCACGGTTCGCTGGCCTTCGAGCCAGCCCTCGACAAAGTGGTTCCGCTCGACACGATCGCGAAGCACTCGGAAGCGTTCCGGCTGCGGCGGCGCGACTTCGACAACACTGCCGACGGCTTCGCGCTGGCCAGCCGGCTGGCGGACGCGGCGATTACCGAACTCGGTCGGGACCGCACATGTGAGTTGTTCTTCGTGGCCGAGCGGGATTACTGGCTACGTCGCAATCGCGCGGGTCGCAAACAGCTTGCACGTTAGGAGGCTCGCCGCGAGGCGCGAACATCATGGCCGAGCCTAGTGGTCCACCAACTTTGAACTGATGGGATCGTGGACTGGAGAGAGCTGTTTGAGCTTGGTTCGAGCATCGGCGGTGGTGAATTGTCAGTCGACTCGGACTGGTTGTTCGTCGCGATGCTCGTTCCAGGCACCACTTCCGTGGTCCAGGTTTCCAAATCCGGAAGGCGTTGGTCGAGACATTGGCCACCCGATGAATCAACTGGCTTTGCGAAGCCGCTCCGCCACTGTAATTTGGTCAGGCGACAGCGAACGGCACTGGTTCCACAAAGGTGGTCGAACGCCGCAGGAGTCCCGGATATGCGAGTTCCGTCTCTGGCATCGGCTCTGAATGTCGTCGCGTTCCTGCTCGCGCAAGTTGGATGCCTTGCCAACATCGCCAGCGGACAGGACCAATCTCCGTTGAACCCCAACGCAGGCGACTTGGCGAAGTCATTGCAACTCTGGCTGCGAGCCGATGACCTGGCGCTGGCTGAAGGGGAGTCCGTCTTCGTCTGGCCTGACCAGAGTGGTCACGGCCGCGACTTCTCCGCGACGAAAGGGGTTCGCCGTGACGGTGTCGGGATGCCGGCGAAGTTTTCCAAAGAGAGCACGCTTCAACGCCGGCCCGCCGTGCGGTTCGATCCGACAACGGGATTGGCCGCATCGCCGCACAACCCGGTCGCCATTCAGGGCGATGCGGAATTGACGATGCTGCTCGTCATCAACCTGCAACCGCACGATGCTCAACCGCCGCACGATGGTGTGATCGGCATCGGCAATCCGGCGAATCCCGCAGTCGATCCTGGCAAACCGCTGGCCGCGCTCGTGCAGATCAATCGCGGTGAAGATCATGCGCTGCACTTCGCCGGAGGCTGGAATCACGACGCTTCGCTCGGAGCCGGTTCGTTCAAGCCGTTGTACGCGAAGTCGATCATCCTCAGCGTGACGAAGCGGCCCGGCCCGATCCGCAGCACGACGCGTTTCTTCATCAACGGCGAGTTGGCCAACAAGTCCGCCGACACACCGCTCGAAGGCCGCGACACCGTGCCCGACATCCAGCATCGAGCCGACATTGGCGCGTACATGGGCAAAGCGTTGAGTTGGTCCGGCAGCTTTCGCGGCGATGTCGGCGAAGTCATCGTCTACAACAAAGTTCTGCCCGATTCCGAGCGGCAAGCGGTCGAAGGTCATCTCGCCGACAAGTTCGCCATCGTGCTCGCCTCGCAAGTGGCCGCCACGCGAGCCACCTTCACGCAGGAAGAAACCAGTTATTGGGCGTATCAAGCGGTAAAGGACACAGCTCCTCCCGACGTGAAGAACGCCACGTGGATCAAGTCGCCGCTGGATCGTTTCATTCTCGCCAAGTTGGAAGAGAACAAACTGTCTCCCGCATTACCGGCCGACAAGCGGACGCTGATTCGCCGCGTGACCTTCGACCTCACTGGCTTGCCGCCGTCGCCGGAAGAGATCGACGCCTTTCTCAAAGACGAGTCGCCGCAAGCGTTCGAGAAGGTCGTGAATCGCCTGCTCGATTCGCCGCACTACGGCGAGCGTTGGGGACGGCACTGGCTGGACGTCGTGCGGTATGCGGAGAGTTCGGCCAACGATGCGAACGCCGTGATGCGATTCGCCTGGCGTTATCGCAACTACGTCATCGACGCCTTCAACCGCGATCTGCCGTATGACCAGTTCATCGTCGAGCAACTCGCGGGCGACTTGCTGCCGCCGACGGACGACATGAGCGCACGAATTCGGCGAATGACTGCAACCGGTTATCTGATGGTCGGCCCGAAGGCGCTCGCCGAGACCGACAAGGAACAATCGCGACTCGACATCGTGGACGATCAAATCGACGTGACCGGCCGAGCGTTCCTCGGCCTGACGATCGCGTGTGCGCGCTGTCACGACCACAAGTTCGACGCGATTCGAGCGGTCGATTACTACGCCCTGGCCGGCATCTTCCGCAGCACCGAGCCTTTCAAAGATGAGGCTCGCAACTCGTCGATGTGGTGGGAATTCCCGCTGTTTGAAGCTCCGGGCGAGAAGCCGTTCATGGTCATGGCTCCGAAAGAAACCGCGCCGCGAAACTTGCGAGTGCATTTGCGCGGCAACCGTTTCACGCTGGGACAAGTCGTGCCGCGCGGATTCGTGCAAGTCGTAGGTCGGGCTTTCCAGCCCGACTCCCCCAACACGCGAGTCGGGCTAGAAAGCCCGACCTACGGGGGCAGCGGCCGTTTGGAACTCGCGCATTGGATCGCCAGCAAGGACAACCCGTTGACGGCGCGGGTGATGGTCAATCGGCTGTGGCAGCATCACTTCGGAAAGGGTTTGGTAACAACGAGCGACAACTTCGGCGTGCGCGGCGAACGCCCATCGCATCCCGAATTGCTCGATTGGCTCGCCGCGCACTTCGTCGAGAACGGCTGGAGCATCAAAACGATGCACCGCTTGATTTGCCTGAGTTCGACTTATCAGCAACGAGTGCGATCAGACACCGACAACCGCTGGCTGTCTTCGTTCCCGCGCCGCAGACTCTCCGCCGAAGAGTTGCGCGATGCGGTGCTCGCGGTCAGCGGCAAGCTCGATCGCAAGCCGGGTGCAGATGAGTCCGCAACGATCCTGTGGAAAGAGGCTGAAGTTCAGGACGAGAAGCGCGGCTTCGCTCCCAATCGGATGCAGGCCGATCATCCGTTCTATACGGAGTTCTCCAAACGCAGCGTTTACCTGCCGATCGTTCGCAACATTCTGCCCGACGTGCTGGCCCTGTTCGATGCGGCTGATCCCAACGGCGTGACCGCTCTGCGAAACGACACCACCGTCCCGTCGCAGTCGCTCTTCCTGCTCAACAGTCCATTCGTGCGCGAGCAGTCGCGGCATCTCGCTCAGCGATTGCTGTCGGACGACAAGGCGACCGACGAACAATGCTTGCAACGCGCGAATGAACTCGCCTTCGGCCGACCATTAACCACGAACGAGTTGGCACAAGGCCGCGCGTTCCTGGATGCGTATCGAACGGCCCAGGCGACCCAAACTCGGCCGGAAGCCGAGCGACGACTCACGGCTTGGCAAAGCTACTGCCAAACCTTGTTCTGCCAAAATGAATTTCTTTACTGCGAGTAACTCAACAAGGGGAATCGAATGAACATTCGCGGGCAACTCAAAGTCGTTTGTCTTTGTGCAGTGTTGGGACTCATGCCGCCGGTTTGGACATTCGCGGGCGAAGTGGTTCCGAGTGCCACGATCAGTGAGGCCGGGTTTGGGAGCCATACGGCTCCGGCGAAAAAGACTGGCGGAGGAATCGATCAGAAACTGTTTGTGACTCTCAACGCGGGTGAATCGAAACCACTCTTCGATTGGCTCATTAAGGCCAAGAAGGGGAGCCTCAAACTGTATGTGGACGGCGTGTTGCTCAAAGGGATTTCGGGGGATTGGTATCCCGCGAAGTCACTCTCGGCTCTGCAATTTGAACTCGTCCGTAACAACGACAATCGCGATCAATGGGGCAAGTTGTTGGGCGCGTCTTGGTCCAACGGCAAAACAGTCAGCATTACGATCGGGACCGAGGACAGAAGTTTCGTCGCGGACTCCGACAAGACCATTCATCTTGATCCGCGCATTCGAGAAACACGCGGATGGTTGTTGATGGTCGTGGCGGTGCTGCTGGTGATGATCGCATTCGCGGTCGCGTTCATGACCACTCTTTTGCGCGACAAAGTCGTTCCCGGCAACACTCCCCCTGTCGCGCCCAAGGATGCGCCCTTTAGCTTGGGCCGGACCCAAATGTTCTGGTGGTCCGTGCAGGTCCTCTTTGCGTTTCTGGCGATTTCGGCGATGACGGGTGCCACCGACACTATCACCCCGACAATGCTGGTGCTGATGGGGATCAGCGCCGGAACCGCGGCTGGCTCGGTCACCATCAATCAGACCATACCCACGAGACCATCCGAGAAATGCTTCTTCAAGGATATTATTTACGACCAAAACGGACCCAGTTTGCACCGGCTTCAAATGGCCTCATGGACGGTGGTTCTGACTTGTATTTTTTGGGTTTCGGTCTGGGAGAAACTGGCAATGCCGGAATTCGACAGCACGTTATTGACGCTCATGGGAATTAGTTCCGGCACTTACTTCGGCTTCAAGTTTCAAGAGAGATAAATGGCGACATGGCCTTTCCTCCCGGCAGAATGAGTTTGCAAATGGACTCACAATGAGGTCGCTTGATGAATCGTTCCATTTCACGGCGAGACTATCTGCGTACGGCCGCTCTCGGCTTCGGACAGGTGGCGCTGTCGAGCTTACTCGCTCAAGACGCGCTGAGCAGCGACGCGACTGCCAACCCATTGATGCCGCGAGCGTCTCACTTTCCAGCCAAGGCCAAGCGAATCATTTTCCTCTTCATGCACGGAGGAGTTTCGCACGTCGACACGTTCGATCCAAAACCGGAACTCGCCAAGCGCAACGGTCAGCCGTTGCCGATCGCGAAGCCGAAGTTTGAATTCGCTCCGACCGGCAACCTGCTCGCGTCGCCTTGGAGGTTCGCCAAGCATGGACAGAGCGGTGTTGAGGTCAGCGAACTCTTTCCGGAGATCGGCTCGGTCATCGACGACATCTGCGTGATTCGCTCGATGAACGGTGCCGATCAAGTTTCGCATGGTCCGGCATTGCTCAACATGAACACCGGCAGCGGCGTCTTCGCGCGGCCGAGCCTCGGTGCGTGGACGCTGTATGGACTCGGCACCGAGAACCAGAACTTGCCCGGCTTCATCAGTCTCAGCCCGTCGCTGTATCACGGCGGAGCACAGAACTACGGCTCGGCGTTTCTGCCGGCCAGCTTCCAAGGAACGCGGATCGGCGACGGCTCCACGCCGTTCCAGCAAGCCGCGTTGTCGAATCTCAAACCGGGCGATGATCCGTCGCTGCAACGGCTGCAACTCGATCTGATCGCGCAACGCAATCGCGAACATCTCACCCGCGTCGGTGACGATCCGCGACTCGAAGCCCGCATCGCCGCGTTCGAGATGAGCTTTCGGATGCAGATGGAAGCACCGCGCGTGATGGACTTGTCGCAAGAGAGCGAGGCGACTCGCAAGCTATACGGCGTGGGAGAAGAACCGACCGACGAGTACGCCCGCGAGTGTCTGTTAGCGAGACGCTGCATCGAATCGGGAGTCCGCTTCGTCCAAGCCAACTTCAGCTACCCGCGCAACTATTGGGACGCTCACGGCGACTTGCGAAACAATCATTCCTCCAACGCGAAGAAGGTCGATAAGCCCATCGCCGGACTGCTGCGAGACCTCAAGAGTCGCGGCTTGCTAGACGACACGCTGGTCATCTTCGGCACTGAGTTCGGCCGCACTCCGGCCGCTCAGGGGAACGACGGACGGGATCATCACCCGCACGCTTTCAGCATCTGGATGGCCGGCGGCGGAGTTCGCGGCGGCATGACCTACGGACAAACTGACGAGTTCGGCTACTACGTCGCCGCGAACAAAGTCACCATGCCCGACTTCCACGCGACCGTCCTGCATCTGCTCGGCTTCGATCACACCGAACTCACCTATCGCCACGCCGGCCGCGATCATCGACTGACCGACGTGGAGGGCGAAGTCGTCACGGACATCCTGGCTTGAGAACCAGGCATCGCTGTGGACAAGCGAAGGAATGACGCCATCCAAGCTGCGTCAGACGTGACAATCCAAACTCGATTGGTAACTTTTGTCACCGCGTTGGAAGTCTCATCACGCAGCCTTCCTACATCTCTGGACCGCATGAGAACAATGCCCGCATTCGCGAAGTCCTGGCCACGTTCAAACGGACCTGTGGACCGGAGGGGTTTGACGATGTGCTTCCGTCCGCGACGACGAACGTCCCGGTAGAATTGGCGGACGTGATCGAGGACAACGGAGGACGTGTCTTCGACGCCGCCGAATTCGACTCGGAAGATTGCGAGCCGGACCTGAAAGTCAACGAATCGTGATGAGCCGGCGCGATCGCGAACTTGGTAATGCGCGGTCATTTCCATTCGCGGGCACGTTGGTCCGCCGCGGCGGAACTCAGTGAGGTTCTGGTCCGCGGCGATGGCGTCGAGCCATTCGCTCTGCGGTTTGTCTTGGTCTCGCAGCCAGTGGATCAGACTCAACGCCTCACGTTGGGTGGCCCAGCTTCGGAGAAGCTGGGTGCCGAAGGCACAAGAAATTGAAGGTTGACGTCCGAACTGAAAACGACGCGGCTTTCTGATTCGACGTCGGTCCTGAGTTTCTTGTGCTGCGCACCCAGCTTGAAGCAAGCTGGGCCACCCATTTATTTCCATTCGCGGGCGAATTGGAGGGCGCGTTGGCGGACTGGCTCGGTGAGGGTCTGGTCCGCAGCGATGGTGGCGAGCCATTCGGGCTGCGGTTTGTCTTGGTCTCGCAGCCAGTGGATCAGACTCAACGCCTCACGCTCCGCTCGCAGTTCTGCTGTCCACGGACGCGCGTCCCACACCTTGGATTCGGATCAAAAATCGTCGGATGTCAGCGGTTGCTGAGCCAGGTGCCGAATGCAATGGACAATCACTTCATCGCCTCGAATCTCGAAAATGACGCGATGGGTTTTGCGACGAGCCAAGCCGTAGGTCAACTCGCGTGCCTCAAACGGAAAGACGTCGTGCTCGACTGGTGGAGTCCATCGTTCTGGGTTGTGAGCCAGCAGGCGCAGCGCCGCTTGGAACCCTTCCAGCCACTCAGCAGCCTGTTGTCGCGACCGATTCTCGGACCACCACAAGGCGGCACTGGCCAACTGCCACTCGGCCCGGGAGGTCATCGACACTCGATACTTCATGTCGGCAGCCCCAACTGCCGTCGCACATCGTCGAACGCTTGATCCAGCGGTTTCACCCGGCCGGCGGCATAGTCATCGAGGCTGGCCTGCACATCCTCTTGCAATTCCCGTCGTTCGCAGTCAGCCCGCCATTGCTGGAGGCATTCCTCCAGCGAGGGAACTGTGTCACCGTCGCTCAGCCGGCGTGCCGCGAATTGCGTGAAGCTTTCCAGCTCTTGTGGAGTAATTGGCATCTTGTCTCTCCTCGAAGTTGACTGGCAAAGTCTATTGCCTGTCGGTTGCCGATGTCACGATCACGCAAGTCGCAACTGGGACTGGCTCGGTGAGGGGCTGGTCCACGGCGATGACGTCGAGCCATTCGCTCTGCGGTTTGGCTTGGTCTCGCAGCCAGTGGATCAGACTCAACGTCTCACGCTCCGCTCGCAGTTCCGCGAGTCCTCCACGCCTCCGGGCTTGTCCCGGAGGTTCCCGCGCTCTGCAGCTACGGCGCGGAATGGCAGAAAGATACCACGATCGAAGCGTCGTTGAGCGTTCGTGGCCCGTAGCTTCAGAGCGCGGGAACCACCCTCACAAGGAGGGTGGCGTTATTTCCAATCGCGGGCGAATTGGAGGGCGCGTTGGCGGACTGGCTCGGTGAGGGTCTGGTCCGCGGCGATGGCGTCGAGCCATTCGCTCTGCGGTCGGTCTTGGTCTCGCAGCCAGTGGATCAGACTCAACGCCTCACGCTCCGCTCGCAGTTCCGGTGTCCACGGCCGGGCGTCCCACACCTTCACTGTCCCATCATCGTATCCTGACGCCAGCCGTTTCCCGTCTGGGCTGAACGCCACGCTAAAGGCTCCGCCGTAGTGCCCTTTCAACGTGAGCGACTCCGCTCCACTCATGACGTCCCACACTCTCACCGTCCCATCATGGTTTGCCGACGCCAGCCGCTGCCCGTCCGGGCTGAAAGCCACGCCATTCACCACGCCGGTGTGCCCTTTCAACGTGAGCGACTCCGCTCCGCTCATGGCGTCCCACACCTTGACGGTCCCATCCTGGCTGGCCGACGCCAGCCGTTTCGCGTCCGGGCTGAACGCCACGCTCGTGACATAGCTGGCGTGCCCTTTCAACGTGAGCGACTCCGTTCCGCTCATGACGTCCCACAACTTCACCGTCAGATCATCGCTTGCCGATGCCAGCCGCTTCCCGTCAGGGCTGAACGCCACGCTCTTGACCCTGTCGGTGTGCCCTTTCAATGTGAGCGACTCCACTCCGCTCGTGGCGTCCCACACCTTGACCGCCCCATCCCAGCTTGCCGACGCCAGCCGTTTCCCGTCCGGGCTGAACGCCACGCTCCAGACCCAGCCGGTGTGCCCTTTCAACGTGAGCGACTCGGCTCCGCTCGTGGCGTCCCACACCTTGATGGTCCCATCAATGCTGGCCGACGCCAGTCGTTTCCCGTCCGGGCTGAACGCCACGCTCGTGCCCGGGTTGGCGACCGCCGAGTTGCTGTGCCTTTTCAACGCGATTGATTCCGCTCCGCTCGTGGCGTCCCACACCTTCAGCGTCCCACCAGGGTCTGCCGACGCCAGCCGATTCCTCTCCGTGCTGAATGCCACGCTACTGACAAATTCGGTGTGACCTTTCAACGTGAGCGCCTCCGCTCCGATCGCGGAGTCCCACACTTTCACCGTCCGATCCACGCCTGCCGATGCCAGCCGTTTCCCGTCCGGGCTGAACACAACGCTCATGACCGTGTCGTTGTGCCCCCTCAACGTGAGCGACTCCGCGCCGCTCGCCGCATCCCAAACCTTCACCGTCCGATCCGAGCTTGCCGACGCCAGCCGTTTCCCGTCCGGGCTAAACGCGACATGCAAAACCGGGCCGGTGTGCCCATGCAACGTGAGCGATTCCGCTCCGCTTGTGGCGTCCCACACCTTCAACGTCTGATCCGAGCTTGCCGATGCCAGTCGTTTCCCGTCCGGGCTGAACGCCATGCTTGAGACTAAGCCGGTGTGCCCTTTCAACGTGAGCGACTCCGTGCCGCTCGTGGCGTCCCACACCTTCGCCGTCCCATCGCGGCTTGCCGACGCCAGCCGTTTCCCGTCCGGGCTGAACGCCACGCTATTGACCTGGCCGGTGTGCCCTTTCAACGTGAGCGACTCCACTCCGCTCGTGGCGTCCCACACCTTCACCGTCTGATCGTAGCTGGCCGACGCCAGCCGTTTCCCGTCCGGGCTGAACGCCACGCTCGCGACCGCGCTGGTGTGGCCGTTCAACGTGAGTGATTCCGCTCTGCTCGTGGCGTCCCACACCTTCACCGTCCCATCCCAGCCCGCCGACGCCAGTCGTTTCGCGTCCGGGCTGAACGCCACGCTCGAGACCCCGCTGGTGTGGCCTTTCAACGCGAGTGACTCCGCTACGCTGGTGGCGTCCCACACCTTCACCGTCCTATCGACGCTGGCCGACGCCAGTCGTTTCCCGTCCGGGCTGAACGCCACGCTATTGACCCTGTAGGTGTGGCCTTTCAACGTGAGTGACTCCGCTCCGCTCGTGGCGTCCCACACCTTGATCGTCTGATCCTGGCTGGCCGACGCCAGTCGTTTCCCGTCCGAGCTGAACGCCACGCTATTGACCGAGTTGGTGTGGCCTATCAACGTGAGTGACTCCGCTCCGCTCGTGGCATCCCACACTTTCACGGTCTTATCGTAGCTGGCCGACGCCAGTCGTTTTCCGTCCGGGCTGAACGCCACGCTCGAGATGTAGCCGGTGTGCCCTTTCAACGTGAGCAACTCCGCTCCGCTCGTGGCGTCCCACACCTTCACCGTCTTATCGATGCTGGCCGACGCCAGTCGTTTCCCGTCCGGGCTGAATGCCACGCTCAATCCCCCGTTGGTGTGTCCTTTCAACGTGAGTAACTCCGCTCCGCTCGTGGCGTCCCACACCCTCACCGTCAAATCGTTGCTGGCCGACGCCAGTCGTTTCCCTTCCGGGCTGAACGCCACGCTATTGACCCTGTAAGTGTGGCCTTTCAACGTGAGTGACTCCGCTCCGCTCGTGGCGTCCCACACCTTGATCGTCTGATCCTGGCTGGCCGACGCCAGTCGTTTCCCGTCCGGGCTGAACGCCACGCTATTGACCTCGTTGGTGTGGCCTTTCAACGTGATTGATTCCGCTCCGCTCGTGGCGTCCCACACCTTCACCGTCCCATCGTCGCTGGCCGACGCCAGCCGTTTCCCGTCCGGGCTGAACGCAACGCTAGTGACGAAGTCGGTGTGGCCTTTCAGCTCCAGCAGTGACGAATGGCAGAGCCGGTTCCAGTAATACCACTCGAAGCCGCGGAAGTCGGTCTCGCCCGACTGCGGTCGAGTCATTTCCAAGGAATCGAGGACGAGTCCGACCGCAGAACTCTCCCAATTCCGCTGCGCCAGATTCATTTGAGCGCCATACAGATTGAGCCGTGCCTCGTCCGCCTTGGCATCGGCACGCTCCTTTTGAATTTGCGCCTTCTCGGCGTTGGTCTGCGCACGTTTCTCGTTGCGCAACGCGTTTTGAAGCTGCTTTGCTTCGGCCTGCTTGGCGGAGTTGATCCACACGGCGGCAACGCTCGACACCACGGCGACAAGGGCCAATGCCGCAGCACCGGACATGGCCCAGGCGCGGTGCCTTCGGACCCAGCGCGAGGCAGTGGCGATCGGGGTTTCGCGATGAGCGATCACGGGTTCGTCGGCGAGCCAGTGTTCGAGGTCTTCGGCGAGGGCGGATGATGATTCGTAACGGGCATCCGGATGCAAGGACATCGCCTTCAGGCAGATCGCTTCCAGGGACTTGGGGATGTGCGCGTTGATCTCGGATGGGCGCGGAAAGTCACCTTGAATGACTCGGCGAAGGATTTCGGTCACCGGGGTCGCTTCGCGTTTCGCCGCACCGACGCGCGATTGAGCCGTGATCGGAGCTTGGCCGGTGAGCGTGTGGTACAGCGTGGCTCCCAAACTGTAGACGTCGGTCGCGGGACCGAGTTGTTCGAGCTTTCCGGCCGCTTGTTCGGGACTCATGTAGGCGGGAGTGCCGACGATCGAACCGTACTCGGTCTGCTCGACGCCGCTGCCCGAGGAGGGGACGAACGTGACTTCCTCGGAATCGGCGAAGCGGTCGTCCTTGCCGGCCGCTTTGGCCAAGCCCCAGTCCACGACCAGCGTCTCGCCGTACTTGCCCAGCATGATGTTGCCCGGCTTCAAATCGCGGTGCAGCACGCCTCGGCTGTGCGCGTATTCGATCGCCTGGCAGACGTCGATGAACCGGCCCAACAGCTTGCGAAACTCCACGGATGCGAACGCCTCGCGCGGGATGTTTTTGGCGAGCGGGGTGGCGTCAGCCCCCCGGTTGGTCGCCACCGGGGGGCTGACGCCGCCCCGCTCGCCGATTGGTGGTTGAATCACCGTGGGCACATTGATTTCGGGCCTGTTGACCGCAGCCGGCGGGGCGACTGCTTCGGCAATCACAGGCGAGCCGCCTGTGCGACGTTCGGCATGGAACCGCTCGACGGCCTCTTTCAAACTGTCGCCGCGAATGAAACGCATCGCATAGAACGGGCGGCCGTCGGCATAGTGGCCCAGACTGTAGACCGGCACGATCCCTGGATGCTCCAAACCGCCGGTGACCTCGGCCTCACGCACGAAGCGATCTCGAAAGGACGATTCATGCAGATGCCGCGACTGGATCTCCTTGAGCGCGACCTCACGATGCAGTTCCTGATCGAAGGCGACGAACACCTCGCCGATCCCGCCGCGCGCGTGCGGTCGCACGATGCGATACCGCGTGGCACTGCTCTCGGCTGCGCCGCCGATGCTCTCCGCCCCCGCTCTCGGCGAGAGCGGGCTACACTCATCGGCCGCTCGCGCTTGCCGTCGCACGGCGAGGCTTTCTTGCAAGTCCGCATCCGAGACCCGATCCCAATTCACTTCGCCGTCGATGACCGAGCTGATCGACGCCAGACTGGCGGCGGGATCGTCGTCGTGCTGCCGAACATGCTCGTCGACCAACGGCTCCAACAACGCGCGCCGAGCGTCCGACAAATCACCGCGCTCGACGAGCACTTGTCCCAACGGCTTCTGCTTCTGAGTGGTCCAATCGCGGAGTGCATCGATCAGCGCATCGCGGCCAATGAAATCCATCTGCAACGCCACGATTCCAAACAGCAGATTGCGATCCGCCGCCGAGCTGGTCCGTGGCACTGTTGGTTTCTTGGGAGATTCCGCCGGCTCGTTGGCTGGCGGCGGCACCGCACGCTCGGACTCGTCAGCCTCAATCGTCGCGTCTTGCGACCCCGCCGCCTGCGCCGCCGCCAGCCACTCGCTGGCCACGACGCCTCGCAGCATGCCCATCAATCCCGCTGCTTCCGGCGGCTTTTCCGATTCCGGATTCTCCGACGACGGCTGGTTCTTCGACACGCGACACCTCGCTGGAGTGACGGAGCCTTTGTCATCACGACTCCCTCGTCGAGCAGCATAGCGAGGCGACTCCGCAAAGTAGCCTTCATCGCTCCGCGTGAAGTTAGCCGAGCGCGATCGGCGCTGATCGGTCGCAGGAAGTAATTCGCCAGATCGGCTTCCCTCACGCGGAGCGATGAGGGCTACTTTCTTGCCGTCTCAACAACGCGCTCGGCGTTAACGTTCTAGCCCGCCGTGTCGAGACCCCCGGGCCAATCGCTGCCGACGGATTCTTGCAATCGCAGGCATACGCTTCGCCAACGGCGGCGAATGGTCCGCTCATCGACCAGGAAGAGTTCCGCGATCTGTGGCTGAGTCCAACCGTGATAGAAGACCAGTGAAAAGACCTCTCGCTCATCCAACTCCAGTTGATCGACCGCTTCGTGCAGTCGGCTCCAGCACGCGAGTTCCTTCAGGCCGATCTGTTCGTCGGCCGGATCAAGGCCACCGCCGGAGTCCTCGTTCGCGGAACCGTGAAAGCCGCTGGCATGATTCGCACCCAGCCCCTGCGGTCCTGAGTAGTGCCGAGCGAGATCGAGCAGTTCGCGTCGAATTTGCGTCGCCGCCAGGCCAAAGAAATCGCGAGTGGAGTTGATCGGCACGACCTGCAACGCGCGCATCAGCCGCATGATCGAGCGTTGGACGACATCGTTGGTGTCCTCCCATCGCCGCACCTTGGGGAATTCCCGCAGCATCCGATGCGCCAGCGACTCCATCCGTTGCAGGCAGCCCTGAATGACGGGATTCCACGCCTCGGCGTCGCCCGCTTTGGCCATTCCCAACTGCTGCTGCAACCACAACGTGTCGAATTCTTGCATGACCACTTCCCTTGCCATCTTCGAATTGTTGTCCGGTTGTCCGAGCGACGTTCGCTTCTCTCTGTATCAGCCCCATCGACCGCAGTCATCGTGACGGCAAGTTGAGCGGGCATTCTCAATTCCCAGTCTTGAAACAGAAAGTAGGGGGTAGCGTCATGTTCCAGAATGCTAAGGGATTGTCGTGGTTCGCGAGCAACAAGCTCAACAAGAATGAAACTCCGATGCAGACCGAAATCAAAACTTCCGAGCGGCGGCGATTGAAAGTGACACGCTGGGGACTCGCGGCTTGGTTCGGTGGCCTCGCTGTCCTGGCCGGTAGTGCTGGGGCCATGGCCGACGGCACGCCACAAAAAGTGAAGCCCACTCTGGTGGTCATCACCCCCGGTTTTCAGCCGAACGGCCGCGCAATGCCTCATGATTGGGTCGACCCGCTGGCCGACAAAGTGGAAGGCCAACTGACTCAGTATGGATCGAAAACACATACCCTCGTCATTGGTTGGAACTCGCTGTTGCCGAACGCCAAGCCGGCCGATCACGTGGCGGGGCGCGTGCGTGACTTTCTGGGTCAGCAAAACGAAGAGTGGGATGTGCTTTTCATCGGACACAGCCGCGGTGCCATCCTCAACAATAAGGCGATCGCGGAACTCGGTAACCCGCGCAACCTCGGATACCTTGAAGAAATCATGCTGGATCCAACGGCCGCGCATTTCGCCGGCGACCAGTACCCGAAAGAGGTTCCTACACGAGTCAACCATGCGATCAATTACGATGACAACCATCGACTCGCAGGTGATGTTTCGAAAGGGGGCAAACCCATCGAAAACGCCGAGAATCGCAACATCGGACTGGGACACAACTCGGACGCGGGAGCCCACACAAGTATCCATAGTTTTTGGACCGAGAACCGTGCCGAGCAGGACATTGGAGAATTCCTCTCCAAGAAAGAAAACCGGCAAAAGGAAAGCCTGGTAGCGAGCTCGAACCCGTCTCCGAAATCGCGCGAGCGGGTGAATGCTCCGGTGGCCAGCAAGGATCGGTGGCTCGACGAGAGCGGTCGAGCAATCGGCGACGTGATCAGCACTGGCCGCAAGGCTGCGGATGATTCGGCTCGACAAGGGAATCGGGTGGTGAACGACCTCTCTCGTGAAGCGGGCGGATTGGGTGGCCATTTTAACAACGCGATTGCCAATCCGGGTCGTGCGGCTGTTGCGGGACGAGATCGTATTTTGGCGGGCGCTTTGCACGCTCGCGACATGGCTGCATCTGGGAAGAAGTCGGCCGGAAAAGTAATCTCCACCGGATCGAAGAACGCTGGCAGTGCAATCTCCTCGGGAGCAAAGTCAGCCGGTGGTGTGATCTCGACCGGTGCGAAGACAGCCGGCGGAATCGTTTCCACTGGTGCGAAGAACGCTGGCGGAGCAATTTCGTCGGGAGCAAAGTCAGCGGGTGGCTATCTCTCGACCGGTGCGAAGTCGGCTGGCGGGGTGGTTTCCTCCGGAGCGAAGAACGCTGGCAGATCAATCTCGTTGGGAGCGAAGTCGGCGGGTGGTGTCATCTCGACCGGTGCAAAATCAACAGGCAGGGTGGTCGCCACCGGAGCGAAGAACGCTGGCAGATCAATCTCGTCGGGAGCGAAGTCAACGGGTGGTGTCATCTCGACCGGTGCAAAATCAACGGGCAGGGTGGTCGCCACCGGTGCGAAGAACGCTGGCAGATCAATCTCGTCGGGAGCAAAGTCAACGGGTGGTGTCATCTCGACCGGTGCAAAATCAACGGGCAGGGTGGTCTCCACCAGTGCGAAGAACGCTGGCAGATCAATCTCGTCGGGAGCGAAGTCAACGGGCGGTGTTGTCTCGAACGGTGCGAAATCAGTCGGCGGGGTGGTTTCGTCCAGTGCGAAGAACACAGGCGGAGCCATCTCCCGAAAATTCAAAAGTGTGTTTGGTCGATAGGAGCGATTCTCAAGAACACTTGGTAAATCGTGTCACCTGGCACTTACCTTCGCGTCACCGGTAACGGTGTCCGGAACCGAAGAACGAAATGTTCTTGATGTGACGAAGGGGAATGGATTCCTAAAGGTCAGTTCCATTCAAGCAAAGCGTTGTTCAGCCCCGGCCGCGATGGCGGCCGGGGCTGATTTTCTTTCGATGCCTGGTGGTTGGCGGACCACGCCGATCCATTGAGCATCCGCCGACGATTCCGTGGCTGTTGAATGATTGTCAGCCGGCCCAATTCTCAACGCGCAGACCAGAGGCTTCGCTCAGTTGTTGCGTGTCACCTCGATGGCTCGCTGAGCAAGAGCACTCGTCACGATCAGGCAGTCGTCATTTCAAGACGCGAGGGTCGCGTCTATCCACTCCGACAAAGCATTCTGGACGGACAAGAGGAATTCTTCGCGAGCCTTTTTCAATTCGGGGAGCGGAAGTTGATCGCGGCTCCCCTCGGCCGGATGTGCGAACATGTAAAACTTGATCTTCGGCTCGGTCCCGGATGGCCGAGCGGCGAAGCGAACCCCCGTCATTGCTCCCGGCTGTTCGACCACGCCGTCGAAGATCAGCAGATCGCCGGTTGGCCCATCCAGCGATCCGGCCGGACGATTGTCGGGGAGCGTGCGGACTTGCCGCTGCTGGTAGTCCTCGACGCGAGTCAGCCGGGCCGGGCCGATGGTTGTCGGCGGCGACGATCGCAACGTCGCACTGATTTTCTGGATTTGTGCTCGTCCCGATTCCCCGGTGCAGGTCTTCGCGAGTTGTCCGTCGCAGAAGTAGCCATGCTCGACGAACAGCTCGTCCAATCGGCCGAGCAGCGTCTTGCCCGATGCCTTGAGTTCGGCGGCCAACTCCAGCAGATACAGTCCGGCGATCGTCGCGTCTTTGTCGCGAGCATACGCTCCGGCGAGGAACCCGATCGACTCCTCGAAGCCGAACGCGAAGTGCTCGGCCCCTTCGGCATCCATCGCACCGCCGATGTATTTGAAGCCGGTCATCAAATTGCGGATGCACCGCACGCCATACGCGCGAGCAATCGGCTCGATCATCGGCGAACTGACGAGCGTACTGGCGACGAATGTTTTCGGCGTCAGCTTGCCGGTCGCGCGCAGGCGGCTGAGCACATAATCGGTCAGCAGCATTCCCGTGCGGTTGCCGTTGATGATCGAGTACCCGCCGTCCGGTGTGCGTGCCGCGAGGCCAATACGATCGGCATCCGGATCGGACGCGAGGATCAGGTCGGCGTTGATCAGCTTGGCCGGAGCGTACAGCGCTTCCAGCACAACCTTGCGTTCGGGGTTCGGGAAGCGATCGGGAGCGAACGGAAAATTGCCGTCCGGCAATCGCTGTGCCGGATGGATCGTCACGTTCGAGAAGCCTGCCTCGCGAGCGGCTCGGAACACCGACGTCTCGCCGACTCCGTGACACGGACTGAAGAACGCCACGATGTCGCGGCGCGGCGACAGCGAGCAATCGACAACCGCGCGAATGAACGCCGCATCGACTTCCTCGCCGATCATCTCGATGCGGCCGTCGTTGAGTGCCTCGAAGAAATCGCAGGTCGGGATGTGCGCGACCGCCTCGACGCCGGCCGTAAGTTGCTGGGCTTCGACATCCAGCACTTGCCCGCCGCTCGCCGCGAAAACTTTGAATCCGTTGTCCGCCGGAGGATTGTGCGACGCGCTGATCACGATCCCGACGCCACATCCCAGATGCCGCACGGCGAACGACAACTCCGGGCTGGCTCGATGCGACAAAAACAAATACGTCTTGATCCCGTGAGCCGCGAAGACGCTGGCGGTGATGCGAGCAAACTCCTGCGACCGATTGCGGGTGTCGTGAGCGATCACTGCTCGCCGCATCTCCGGTGCGAGCGTTTTCAAAACATGAGCCGCGACCCCGCAGGCCGACTCGGCAATCGTTCGCTCGTTCATTGTCGCCGTGCCGAGTTCCCCCATCGGCCCGCGCCGGCCGGCCGTGCCGAACGGGATGCGTTCCCAAAACGAGTCTTGCAACACTCCCCACGAACTGCCGTCGATCAGTTCCAGCAGGCGTGGTCCATACGCTTCGTATTGCGGCTGAGTCAGCCACGTTCGCAGGTTCTCCTCCGCCGCTTTCGAGAGTTGCCCGCTCTGCACCGCCGCCACGATCTTGGCCGTCGCTGCATTGAAGTTGCTCGTCATGATCTGCCCGTCTTGTGTGAAAAAATTGGCGAGCGAAGGATCGCTCACTCAAACAGCGGACGCCAGCGATCCGCAAGGTTCATCAGGCCGGCCACATCTTCGGAAAGCAACGTCCGTTGCTCGACCATGCGATCGACCGCTTTGCGGTACTGAGTCCGAAAATCCTCGAAGTCGCGATAGCGCTCCAGCAATGCTGGGCGAGGATCGCCGAGCCTCTCGCGATCTGCTTTAGTCTTCACGAACGGGATGTATCCGCCTTGCAGGCCGAGCATCTCGTTTTCCGCACCGACGCTGCGGTTGCGCGTGTTCCAACTGGTGTAGGTGGCGACCGGGACCGCGACCGCCGGCAGCAACAGCGTGCCGAGCTCGTTGTTGTCCGGTCCGCACTTCGGAACATTCACGACGTAATGCCCGCGACTGATTGGCGGCTCGATGGTGGACCGACGAAAGCGATAGAACTCCGGGCCGCGATCGAGATGCTCTGGCTGTTGAATCACTTCCGGATAACGCACGCCGGGGATGCCGTGCCAGCCGCTCTCCGATTCGCGCCAACTCACGAGCGTTCCGTCAGCGATGCGCGGATGAGTGCTTGGAGGCGGTTCCTTGCCAGTGCGAACCCATTCGTCGAGAGCGGTCAGCAACGCTCGCAACAGAGGCCGATAGTCCCCCGGGTTCGTGATGAGCTGCCCGTTCCCCGGAGCCGTCGCCGCGAAGCCGCCGCCGGCTCCGTGCTGTGTGCCGCCGAAGCAATACACGCGAACTTCCGGCGGCAGCTTCGCGTCCCGTTTGCCGAGCGGATCGGTATGCACCAGCGAGCCGGCTCGATGCCAGTACTCGCTGCTGCTTTGCGTGTGCATGACTTTCGGCACCGTGCCGCGTGCTCGGTCGCGATGCAGGATGCCGTCCTCGCGGCCGGTGAACGAGTCGATCTCGTCGCCGTAAGTAAACGGGAACTGATCGGCCGGAAACAGATGATTGTCGTGCTGTCCGTTGTGCCGCGTCGGTGAAGCGAACCGGTGATTGAAGAATCCCAGTCCTCCACCGGCGACGTGCGGGATCACGCCGTCAAAGACTTGCCGGCCGGACTCATCCGCGTTGAAGCCGTCGTATAAGAACTGTCGCAAGCAGCGGCCTGATTGTGAGACGCCGAAGCCGTAGGCAAGCTTCACGGACGATTTCTTCGGTTCCGACAAGAACAGCGGATTTTTCGCGGACGCCTCGTGCTTGAGGAACGACAGCAGATCGCGAATCCCGGCCAAGCCTAATCCCTGCACGATCGAGCCTTGAGCTTCGTAAACGACCTCGTAGATGTAGCCCGGCTGCAAGCCCCCCGCGACGACCAGTTCGATGATCGGCAATTGCCCGCGCTCTCCGTTGTCTTCGACCCAGCGTTTCTCCATTCGCCACTGCTTGCGCGGGATGACGACTCGCGCATCCTTCTCTCGCGATCGCCAGGTGAGCACCGCATCGCGCTCGCCGCGTTCGGTCGGTTCGTAGGAGCCTTGATTGGCCCACATCGCCAACGTATGCCGTTCGGCCGGAGCTTCGATGACGAATTCGGCACGCACTGGCCCGATGAGCGGCTTGCCGTTTTCGGTCGCAACGGGTGTGGTCAATCGTAATCGTCCGCCGCCTGGCTGAGTCTCGGCGATCCAACCGCTCCAGAGGACGACGTAACCTTTCCGCATCAGGAACTCGTCGGCACCCGTGTTGAACATACCCAGCGCGAGCTTGTTTCCACGATTGTTGACGTCGTACAGCATTGCGCCGTTGGCCTTGCTCAAGTCTTTCGGAGCGAGCAGTTCGACATCGGTTGAGAACTCGACCAGGCTGGCGTCGTTCTTGGGAGCCAACTCCAAGTCGATCACCGTTTGATTGTTGGCGTGCTTTGGATCGACTGCGAAGAAGGCTTTGCCTCGCAGCCGTTCATAGGAGCCGACGCCGCCGAAGGCTCGGCCTTCGAGATACGGCTCGCGGGTTTTGATTTCGATCCGCGTGACGGCTGCGGAGAGGACGCTCGGTAATAAGACGGAAACGAACAAGCTGGCGAAAAATGGAGGGCGGAAAATCATGTCACGGCTCCGTTGGGTCTTCTTCATTTGTCGCCCTTCATTTTTCGCCAGCTTGTCTTCTTAGTTATCTCGCTTTGCGATTCGTCAACTCGCCGTAGACATGCTCGATGTTCTCAACGCGCGTCTTCGCATCCACGCCGGTCCATTCTTTGTAGAACGGCAAGTTGAGTTGCTGCTTGATTTCATCCAGCGTCTTGCCGTCGGTGATCATCTTTTGGATCGCCTCGCGCAGATCGACGAACCAGCGCTTCTGAGTCGCCAGCAGTTCCTTGCCGGTCACATCGCCGTGACCGGGGCAGATCGTTTTGATCGGGAGTTCTTGCAGCTTGGTGAGCACACCGATCCAGCTTTCAGTATTCGAGTCTCCCGTGTAGTTGAAGGCTCCGTTCACGCAGGCGTCGCCGGTGAAGGCGATGCCGTGCTTGGGGAGCCAGGCGACGGCATCTCCCGCGGTGTGAGCGTGGCCGAAGTGCAATAGCTCGACACGCTGAGTGCCGTCGTCGATCACCAGCTTGGTCGGGAAGTAGAGCGATGCGGGAGCGTACTTCAGCGAAGCGTGGCCGAACTCGGTGGGGTTTTCTTTTTGCGTTTTCTCGAAGCCGGCGCGGCCTTTGGTCTCGAAGAGTTCTTTGCTGTTTTCGGACGCGATCGGAGACGCTCCGATGTTGACGAAGACCGGATTGCCGTCCGCGTGATCGCCGTGGTAGTGCGTGTCGAAGACGTAGCGGATCGGCTTGTCGGTCGTCTTGCGGACTTCCTTGATGACCGCTTCGGCCTGAGTCGGAAAGCTGGCTTCGATGACCAGCACGAAATCCTTGAAGATGACCCAGCCCTGATTGCTGCCGAGGAATTTCGGTTCGGTTTCCATCTTGCGGACGAAGACGCCGGGGGCGATCTCGGTCACGGTGGTCTCGTTCGCCTTGAACCAGCCGACCGCCCAGCCGGACAGGCCGACCAGCCCGAGCACGGAGAACGCAATCAAACACACACGTCGATGTCGCTGCGGCATAGTTTCCCTTTTCTGGTGGTGCGAGATCTCAGAGGACGAATCTTCTAGCAAAGTCGCCCCAGGACGTCGAACTCGCCAACGTCGCGAGTTCCTGTTTGGCATCGGCGGAAAGGGTTGATTACAACTCACGGGCATTTTCGCCGCGACTTGAGCGGCTCTCCTTCGTCTTCGTTTCATTCCTTTCGCGAGGTGTTCGCCATGTCTGGTCACGCTGCTCCCGCCGCTGCTTCGCAACCTAAGCCCATCGTCAAGCGCGAATTTGGAGCCACCAAGAGCCTGGAGGTCGACAAGATTTTCCGTGCGATGGTCAAGCACAAAGGCTCGGACTTGCACATGCAGGTTGGCCGGCCGCCGATCTTCCGCATCAAGGGAACGCTGGTGCCGTTGGACATGGAGCCGATCAACAAAGAGAAGATGGAAGCGCTGCTGATGCCCATGATGGACGAGCGGCTGACCAACATCTTCTGGGATGAAGGCGGCTCCGACTTTTCGCATGTCGTGGATGTGGACGGGGACAAATGGCGGTTCCGCGTGAACTTATTCACGCAGATGGGGATTCCCGGCATGGTCAGCCGTAAAGTCGAACGCACGATTCCCAACTTCGAGGGCCTGTACCTGCCGCCGTCGATGGAATGGCTGACCAACTACGATCAAGGCATGGTGTTGCTGGCCGGAGTAACCGGCTCCGGCAAGTCCACGACGATCGCTTCGATGCTGGACCTGATCAATCATCGCAAGAGCGTCCACATCCTGACGATCGAAGACCCCATCGAGTTCGTCTACACGTCGGACAAGGCGCTGATCAACCAGCGTGAGGTCGGCATGGACGTGAAGGATTTTCACATCGCCATGAAGCACGCCGTGCGACAAGACCCGGACATCATGCTGGTGGGCGAAATGCGCGATCAGGAATCATTCGGGACCGCGATTCACGCCGCCGAAACCGGGCACTTGGTCTACGGCACGATTCACGCCTCGAACGCTCCCTCGTGCATCGGCCGTATTCTGGACCTCTTCCCGCAAGACATGCACAAGGCTTTGCGCGGCGCGATGGCGTTCAACATGAAGGCGATCGTCGCTCAGAAGTTGATTAAGACCATCGTCGATAAGCCGAGCCGCGTACCGATCATCGAGTTGATGCTCTTCAACGCCGTCATCCGCAAGCTGGTTTTGGAAGAGCAAGACAACAAGCTGGCTGCCGCCATCCGCATCGGAAAAGCCGACGGCATGCAGTTGTTTAACGACTCGCTGAAGCATTTCATCGACAAAGAATTGATCAGTCGTTCCGACGCCTTCGAGATTTCGCCCAACATCGAAGAGCTGAAGATGGCGTTGAAAGGCATCGACGTCCGCAGCGCGGGAATTCTGTAATCGCCAATCTCTCGCATCACCGTATCGCAAATGTCTTGGCGAGCGGGGCGGCGTCAGCCCCCCGGTTCGTTGAACCTCGATCGGTCACCACAAACCGGGGGGCTGACGCCGCCCCGCTCGCCTCGGACGGTTTGGTCGCGGCACTGCTGCGTTAGGAAACATCAATGAAGGTCATTCAACGAGTCGCCGTACTGGGTCTCGGCACAATGGGGCACGGCATCGCGCAGACATTCGCGATGGCTGGCTGCGAAATGACGGGCTTCGATGAAATCAGCGCGGCGGGCGATTCGCTGCACGACCGAGTCCGACAGAACCTCCGCGACTTCGTGGACGCGGGACTATTCGAGTCTGTCCAAATCGACTCGGTGCTGAAGCGACTGCAAGTCTGCCGCACCGAAGCGGAGGCCGTTCGCAACGCGGAGTTCGTGACCGAAGCGGTGCGTGAGGACTTGGCCGCCAAGCAGGAACTGTTCGAGCGGATCGAACGCGACGTCAGCGACGATGCGATTCTCGCCAGCAACTCGTCCACGTTTCCGATCTCGCAATCCGGCGCGCGGCTGAGACGACCGGAACGCGCCGTCGTCACGCATTGGTTTAACCCGCCGCACATCGTGCCGACGGTTGAGGTTGTCGGCAGCCCGCAAACGAACGAGGGAACGATTCAAGCGACGCTCGAACTCCTGCGCCGTTCCGGCAAGCTGGCGATTCGGATCAACCAAGAACTCCCCGGCTTCCTCGTCAACCGTGTGCAGATCGCCGTGATGCGAGAAGTTTGGGACTTGCTCGATCGCGGCGTCGCCTCGGTCGAAGACATCGACGCGGCGATTCAAGGGAGCATGGGCTTTCGACTGGCTGCGCTCGGCCCGCTGCGGATTCACGATTTCGGCGGACTCGACATTCAGACGGCCGTGTTCCGCAATCTCGCGCCGCAGATCGCATCGGGCACCGAAGTCCCGCCCACGGTGCAAGCGATCGTCGATGCCGGCCATCACGGCTTCAAAACCGGCCGCGGCTTTTACGAGTATCCACCCGAAGTCGCCGATCAGGTTCGATCCGAGCGAGATCAGCGCTACTTGTCGCTGCTGCGGTTGTTTCACGCACGCAATTCGGTGAGATGAGGATTGAGCCGCCTCGATCCGCGTTCTTCCATAACCAGAGTTCGGCGAGAAGACACGGATTGCGCGGATAACACGGATTCATTCCGCGAACGTTTTCACGCTCACTCGCGGCAGCAGCACGCACAGCACGCTCGAAATCATGACGGCCACGGCGAACACCACGAACGCAAGGTCGAATGACTGCCGCCGGCCGCACACGTCGATCAGTGCGGCGACGATCGCGCCACCCGCGCCCCAGCTCACACCCATCGTGATCGAACTGGCGACGCGCTGACTCTCAGGAAACAACTGCTGTCCGTAACTGATGAAAACCGGTTGCGCGATTCCCAAGAAAAATCCCGTCGCACCCGCCGCCGCCGAGAGCGCGAATCCCTGCAAGCTCGGCATCGCCAACAGGCAGGGGACGCAGAACAACGGCACCAGCCACAACGTCAATCGTTCTCGCTGAGGCCGAACGACGATCGCGGCAAGTAATCCTCCCAAGCCGATGCCCGCCAGATAGGGCGACTGCACCGCTCCGATTTCTCCGTCGGAGAATCGCAGCGACTTCAACCAGTACGCCAACGTGATCGGCACTCCAGCGGTGGCGATCACTCGGACGGTTCCCGCGGTCAGCAACATCAGCAGGACTGAGAACCGTTTCTTCAAGACGGCCCAGGCTCCCGTTGTCGCGGACGTGTGACTTCGTGTTGGAATCACCATCGGCCGATACACCAACCGCAGCGCGAGGATCAGCGTCAAACCAATCGCGATGCCGCGCGACAAAGCACTCAGGCCGAAGTGATCCACGACCCAGCCACCGCAGGGTGGTCCGACCGACTGACCAAGAAATCCGCCCATCGCGAAAATCGAAAGTGCTCGGCTGCGCGCGTTCGGCCAGCAGTTACCCGACAGCGTCGCCCCTTCCGGATGAAACGCGGCAATGCCCATGCCGGCGATCGCCAGCAACAGGGCCAACGCCAGAAAGTGTTCGAACAGACCGAGGCATCCCAAACACACGCAACTCACCGCCGGACCGCACCAGACCAGCCAACGACTGGCGGCGCGGTCACCGATCAACGCAAAGCCGAGCTGGCTGAATGACCCCGCCAACGTCCAGATGAACAACATCCAAAACGTCGGCAGGTGGTAATGCTGCTCCAGCGTCGGCCACAGCGGAGTGATCTGGCTGGCGATCGTGTCCACCACGAAATGCAACGCGGTCAACACGATCAGCGCGAACATCCCGCGTCGCACCTCGGCGGCTTCTTCAGTACGAAGTGTCGTGTCGAACGAAGTCACGTTGAATTTCAATTCCATAAAGCCCAGCCAATCGCCGTCAGCCGACTGCCGACAGCCGTGATACCATTTTTGAAAAGGATCACGGCCGTCAGCAGTCGGCTCACGGCTTTCGGCCAGAAAAATCAATCGTGCTGCGCGAGCACACGCTTGGTCGGTTGCTTGTCTGACATCGCGCGATTGAGCGCTTTCAGATACGCCTCAGCGCTGGCCTGGATAATGTCAGTGCTGATGCCCTTGCCGTGGTACGACTTGTCGTTGACAAAGATTTCCACGAACGCCTCGCCTTGAGCGTCCTCTCCGCCGGAAACGCTGCGGACTTGGAAGTTTCGCAATGTCCCCGCGACGCCAGTGATCCGCTTCATGGCCAGAAAGATCGCGTCGAGCGGTCCGTCTCCCGTGGCGGCATCACGGCACGGGGGTTCGCTCTCGCATTGCAGTTCGACCGTGGCGGTTGGGATCGTGGCGGCTCCGGCAAACGTCTGCACGCTGATCAGCTTCCAGCGATCGGGAACATCGCTCTTCTCGCCGAGATGGCTCTCGATGAGTGCGGCGATGTCCGCGTCATAGACGTCCTTCTTTTTGTCGCACAGCGCGATGAATTCGTCGAAGACACGCTCGAAGACATCCGGCTCCAGCACGAAGCCCAGCGAGTTGACTCGGTCGCGAAACGCATGTCGGCCGCTGTGCTTGCCCAGCACGAGATTCGTGCCGACGTAACCGACGTCATCGGGCTTCATGATCTCGTAGGTCGCGCGGTTCTGGAGCATCCCATGCTGGTGGATGCCGGCCTCGTGCGCGAACGCATTCTGGCCGACGATCGCTTTGTTGCGCTGCACCGTCATGCCGGTAATACGGCTGACCAAACGGCTGATCGGGAACAGCTTGGGCGTGTTGACGTTGGTCTTCACGCCATAGAAGTCACCGCGCGTTTTGATCGCCATCACGATTTCTTCAAGAGCCGCGTTGCCGGCCCGCTCGCCCAAGCCGTTGATCGTGCATTCGATTTGCCGAGCACCCGCTTCGACGCCAGCCAAGCTATTCGCGACCGCCAGGCCCAGATCGTTGTGGCAATGCGTGCTGATGACCGCCTTGCCGATGTTGGTCACGTTCGCCTTGAGGTACTCGATGCAGGCTTTGAAGTGCGCGGGGGTCGCGTAGCCGACCGTGTCCGGAATGTTGACCGTCGTCGCGCCGGCGTCGATTGCCTTCTCGACGACCTGGCACAGGAAGTCGAGTTCCGTGCGTGCGGCGTCCTCCGGCGAGAACTCCAAGTTCGGCGTCGTGATGTCCGGCCGCGAGCACATCAGGTCGCGCGTGTACTTCACCATCTCGACCGTCGTGCGGAGAATTTCTTCCTCCGCCATCTTCAGCTTGAACTGCCGATGGATCGGACTGGTCGCCAGGAAGACGTGGACGCGGCACTTCTCGGCCTCCTTCAACGCTTCCCACGCGCGGTCGATGTCTGGCTTGCGGCAGCGTGCCAACCCGCAGATGACCGTGCGATTGCCGAACTCACGAGCGATCGCCCGCACCGCCTCGAAGTCGTCGGGTGAGGCGATCGGGAATCCCGCCTCGATGACGTCCACACCAAGTTCCACGAGCGCCTTCGCGATCTCCAGCTTCTCGGCCGAGTTCATGCTGCAACCGGGCGATTGCTCGCCGTCGCGCAAGGTGGTGTCGAAGATCGTGATCGTGTCAGGCTGTGTGGCGGACATTTCAGAAACTCCTGTCAAACTAACCCGAAGCGTCAGCGAGGGTCTGCCTCGCCGTCACTCGCTGGCGCGTCGGGCTAGTTTGCCGCGTCAGCGAAGTTCAAAAATCAAAACAAAAAAACCCTGAGCCTCCAGCGGAGGCTCAGGGTGTATTCGCACGGTCAGACAGCGACAACGACACCAAAGCCCCGCGTCAACGCAGGAGAAGGCTAAGGGCAAGGAGTCGCAAATCGGATCGCATGATGATTCCTGTCGGAAAGTGGGCGGCAATCTATCCAGCAAGTTTCGGCAAGGTCAAGCCGTTGCCGAGAAAACTTTGCAGCCGGGCGATGCAAGCGGCGTGTTCGAGACGCGCAGGCTTACTGATCGTCCTTGGCCAATGCGGCCCGGCGTTGATTGCACTCCAGCTTGTACGCTTCAAGGGCCTTTGTCTGATTCTCTAACTTGAACTCCGCGCCGGACGGGACGTACCGGGGATCATGGCTGAGGCAACGTTGCGAAGCGTGGGGCTGTTTGCGAAACCCCGACTGGCAGCCAAAAGCCAACAACATCGGCAGGCACAACACCGCAGTGGTCACGCTGCGTGAGCATTCCGTTCGCCACATGGCTGGACCTCTCTGAGATCAACTGGCCTGAGGTTCGCGACGATTATTGTGCGTCGTCGTCCAAGCCGGCACGCAGTTTCTCGCGGTCGAGCTTGTACTCCTCCATCGCCCGGACTTGATTCGTCAGCTTGAATTCCGGTCCGGCGGGGAAGTACTGGACGTCATCCGACAAGTAAGTCGATGACGGGAGCGTTTGCCCGCCGACCGTGGTCTGACAGCCAACCGCTGAGAACATCAGCGGGCACAACAGCGTGACGATCAAACTCAGAGCGATTCGATTCCGTGGCATGGCCGGACCTCTTACCAATGGGTTCATCCGAAAATCCCACTGGTGTTATCGGCCGTCACGACTGGAAACTTCGGAAAAGTTTGCCAAGGTTCACTGATCGGTTCAGATTTTGGGCGGCAGAAACTGCTGGTGATGGGCACAAACTGCTCAATGCCTCGTTTTCAAACGGGACTTGATCCGCGGCTGTGTTTGAATCCGCGGGGCAATCCTATTGACCCCGCGGATTCAGGCACGGCCACGGATCAAGACAGTCGCTGGCCCCTGGCGGAAAGGACTTGAGCGATGAACTCACGGAGGCTGCTCACGATCGGAGGTCGCTCGTTGTTGTCCGGGGCGAGTTTGATCGTGTCACTGACGTCGTTCGCGTCCGCGTTGTCCGCCCTGCGTTGGCAGCGTGCGGTCGAGCCGTGTGTCTGGATCAGTAATCCACTGGGCGGCGGCGAGTGGGCCTCGGTGACTTGGAATGCTGCACTGACTGTCTTGTTGGGGTTCGCGGCGGTTGGCGTCTTGGTTCGAGAACTGCCGGCCCGATGGGCACGAGCGGTACGGATCGGATTGCTGGCGGTCGCGCTGCGAGCGGTGCTCGATGTGGCGCTGTTTTTTCGGCTGGTCGTCCACGGCGAGATCGCGTCTTCGTTTCCGGTGCCGCTCAGTCTGGGTGTGCTGATTGTGATCATCGCCGATGTCTGGTTACTGCGTCGCACGAATCCGCCGGCCCACGCGCAGAGTTGGTCAACAACGCTGTTGTCGGTCGGCAGCGTCGTGCTTGGGCAGGTCGTGATGATCGGATTGCATGTGTTGACGTTCGGATCGACCGATTACCGCCGCGACGCGGATGTTGCCGTCGTCCTGGGAGCGCGGGTGTATCCGGACGGCACGCTGTCGCTGGCGTTGTCGGATCGGCTCGACACGGCGGCGGACCTGTTTCGCGACGGGCGCGTCCGGTTCGTGTTGGTCAGCGGTGCGACCGGCGTGGAAGGGATCAATGAAGCGGGCGCGATGCGGAGCTATCTGCTCGATGCTGGTTTGCCGGAGGATCGCATCTTGGTTGATCCAGAGGGTGTGAACACGTTGGCCACCGCGCGAAACACACGCCGATTAATGAACGAGCAACGTCTGACGTCGGCACTGATCGTCAGCCATTACTTTCATCTGGCCCGCTGCAAGCTGCTGTTCGAGGAGCAGGGAGTCGCGGCTGTGACCGTTCCGGCGCGAATGAGCCGCCGGTTGGTTCTGGAGGCGTACTACGTCTTTCGCGAGTGCGTCGGATACTTGTGGTACGCGCTGACCCGGCCGTTGCGTCCGGCTGCGTCGCCGGCTCAGAACTTGGCTTCAATGGCGATGCCGGGGGTGCCGTCGGTCGGATGCACATACGGGCTGAGCTGCAGATTCGAGTCGTCGCACAGATGCCGTCCGGCGACGGTCTTGCCGATCACGAACCCCAACACACCGCCGAAGACGACGTCCGACAAGTCATGGTCCTGAGCGTCGATCCGGCTGAAGCCCACCGCCGCCGCCAGCGCGTACGCCGGCAAGCCGACATGGCTGCCGTAATACTCGTCTAACACGGCAGCGATCGCGAAGGTGCTGGCCGTGTGGTACGACGGAAAGCCATATTGCCCGTTGTTCCATTTATCCGAGGGCCGGTCCGTATTCGTGATGAGCTTCAACGTTGACGTACTGACGGCGGTGATGGCCGAAGCACTCAGTACGGCTCCCATCACATCGTGCAATTCTTCGTCCTGCCTCCACACCGAATAGCCGTAAACACCCAGCATCACGGGGGCCTGATAGGCGATGTCGCCGATGTTGCCGAGGATTCGAGTGCCATCGCCCCAGCGCTGGGGGTGCTCGGCCACTTTGTCGCGCACTTGTTGGTCGATGTCGCTTTGACGAAATCCAATCGCCAAACCGCCTGCCGCCGTCAGAATCAGGGCGTTGTTCCAATTCACGACCGCTTTCGTGTCGCGCCAGAGCGTCGGAAATGCGTTGTGGAAATCGCAGCCAAAACAAATCTCATCGCAGCAGACTTCGGGGAGAGTCTCCGCCAGCGGGGCGTCCGAACTCTGGTTGGATTCTCCGGTGAGCAACGGAGGCGGCTCTTCGCTCTGCCAGTTCACCAACGTGAAGGTCACGCGATTCTTGAGCGGATTGGCGCTAGCCACCGGTGACGCGGTGTTGATCTTCGGCACGAAACCGGCGGCGAGCGCCGTGCCGCTCACGAAGTTGGTGGCCACGTCAGTGCCATTCGATGGACGCTGTGGAGCCATGACGGTTGATTCGGCAACCCATTGAGCCGGTGCTGGGCGATCGGCAGCGGAACGCGGCGATGCCGTCTGGCACCCCGCCATCAGCAGGCCGAGCAACCCGACGCGCAGCCCCCACCGCAGGCCATCGACACGTTTGGAATTCGCTGACCTCTGCGCAGACATTGGGTGGCTCCGTCCCTGAAACCGGTCATCGTTCAACATCGGATCGTTCCCTGGGAGCAAACGAAATTGTCGGAGCCTTGACGGTCGAATTGCCTTGATCACGCGAACTACGAAATGCTTGCTGGGAACCTAGAGTCTCGAACTTGCCGAAACTGACCAATCGTTGACAGGGGACGGGCAGGTTGAAAACCTGCCCCACGATTTCCAACTTCGCTCAACTTTCCGGAGTTCCCATGCGCGTCGGCTTGTTCATTCCGTGCTACGTCGATCAATTCTTTCCGCAGGTGGGCATGGCGACCGTGTCCGTGCTGGAACGCTTCGGCGTGGAAGTGGATTTCCCGGAGGCTCAGACCTGTTGCGGTCAGCCGATGGCGAATACTGGTCTGTGTGAGCAGACGCGCCCGTTGGCCGAGCGGTTCTTCGACATCTTCTCCGCCTATGAGTACGTCGTCTGTCCGTCGGGGAGTTGCACGGCGATGGTGCGGCACCACTACGACGATTACCTCTCGGACCGCCCCGGCTTCGAGCAGTTCAAACATAAGACGTTCGAGCTGACCGAATTCCTGACCGACGTGCTGAAGGTCAGCCGTCCGCGCGGGAGCTTTCCGCACAAGGTGGGCCTGCATCAAAGCTGTCACGGCCTGCGCGAACTGCGACTCGGCAGTTGCAGCGAGCGTGTTGGTCCCGCCTTCAACAAAGCCAAGCAGTTGCTGGAGGGATTGGAAGGGATCACGTTTTCGGAGCTGACTCGCCCGGACGAGTGCTGCGGCTTCGGAGGCACGTTCGCCGTGGCCGAAGAAGCAATCTCCTCAATGATGGGCCTCGACCGCCTGCACGATCACGAGCAAGCCGGTACCGAGGTTCTGACCGCCAACGACATGTCCTGCTTGATGCACCTCGATGGCCTGATCCGCCGGCAGAAGAAGCCGATCCGCGTGCTGCACATCGCCGAGATCCTGGATCAAAGCGGCGCGGCATAAAGGTACCGATCAGGGGTCAGGTCTTCAAATTTCATTTTTGGTGTCGCGAATTGCGTGCGAACTGGATTGGAATGTCGGTGTGAGCAGTGAGTCAGAGGTGGCTCGCATGACCAAAAATGAAATTTGAAGACCTGACCCCGGCTGGCCCACGTTAGATCTCAAAAGCAAACAGCGTGGCAAAGGCTTCGTTGATCGATTCGAGGGAAGCGTCGAGCACATCGCCAGCGTCTTTCTGACCGTTCCCGCGTGGAGAACCGCCGCGGCCACCCAGGCCGAGATCGTTGCCGGCATCACCGAAGACCGCATCGACTCCCAGACCGCCAATGACCGTATCGTCGCCGTCGCCACCGTGCAGCGTGTCTTTGCCGGAACCGCCGATGACCGTATCGCTGTGATCGCCGCCATCCAATTGATCGTCGCCGTCGCCGCCGAGCAGGGCATCGTTGTCGTTGCCGCCTGTGATCGCGTCGTCGCCACCCAGTCCCTTCAGCGTGTCGTTGCCGTTGCCGCCAGCAAGCGTGTCCTTTCCGCCGCTGCCCAAGACCGAATCGATGCCATCTCCGCCCTCGAACTGCACACCGACCTTGGCGACTGTGCCGGTGTATTTGCTGGCGTCGAAGACATCGTCGCCGGCGTTGCCGTTGAACTGGATGTTGCCATGGAAACGGAATCTCGCCGGGCCGGCCGTATTCAACGAGGCATCCAAAGTCACTCTGTCGCCGCCGCTGCCACCGTTGATGGTCAGCAGGCCGACATCTTCCATTCGGGTCGGAGGGACGAGGTCGGTAGTGCCTCGCCGCACAACGAGATTGTTGCCGTCGCGCAGCACGGTCACAGTGTCCCCGCCGTCCTGAAGCGTGGCGGTGAGATCAACGGATTGATCCGTGACGGTGATCGTGAAGGTTTGAGCGGCGCTGGTGTCAATTCCGCCGTTGGCCTTCCCGCCGTTGTCGCTGAGCTTCACGGTGACTGTTGCGATGCCGGCGACTTCCAAGTTCGGCTTGAACGTCAGCGTTCCGTTCGGCGAGATCGCCGGTTGAGTGGCGAACAACGCTTTGTTGTCGGTCGTCACCGTGAACTTGAGCGTCTGGCTCGACTCGTTCGCTGCTCCCGGATCGAGGAGCGTGGCCCAATTGGCGATGGACTGCACGCCATCGTCATCATTCACCGTCTGGTCGTCACCTTTGGTGAACTTGGGTGCGTCGTTGACCGACTTGATCGTGATCGCGACCGTCTTGCTCGCCATCAGAACCGCGCCGGTTCCGGTGGCTCCGAGATCGGAAACCGTGGCGGTCAAAGTATCGCTGCCGTTGAAGTCCTGGTCCGGCAGGAAATTGATGGAGGCCAGGGCGGCGTTCAAATCCGCTTTGCTGCCTTGGACCTCGACAGTCGCACTGCCGTTGGTCGTCCCGTTTTGGAAGGTCAATCCGGTGACAGTTCCCAAAGTGATCCACCCATGAGCCACAGCCAACGTGACATCCAGCATCGTGGCGTCGAGATCCGCCACGACGATTGCCGGGATCAGTTTGTTGATGTCTTCGTTCGTCGTCTGGGCTCGCGGAACAGTGATTGTCGGAGCGTCGTTCACCGCGGTGACGTTGATCGTAAACGTCTGGTCCGCGCTGGCATTGCTGCCGCCATTGGCGAGGCCGCCGTTGTCTTGCAGACGCACGGTCACGAGCGCCGAGCCGTTGGCATTGGCGGCGGGCTTGTAGGTCAGCTTGCCAGCCGCCGTGATCGCCGGCTGAGTGGCAAACAAGCTGTTGTTGTTATTCGTGACCACGAACGTGAGCACCTGAGTGGATTCATTCGCCGCACCTTTGTTGATGGACGTGGCCCAGTTCGTGACCGACTGAGCGACGGCATCTTCCAAAACGGTTTGATCGTTCCCCTTCGTGAAACTGGGTGCGTCATTGACCGGAGTGACCGTAATCCTGAAGGTCTGAGCCGCACTGCTGTCCCTGGCCGCGGCACCCCCCAGTCGGAGGCCGTCGTCGTGCAGGATGACCGTCACGGTGGCCAGGCCGCTGGCATTGTCGGCGAGCGTGTAAGTCAGAGTCCCGTCCGCCGAGATTGCCGGCTGTCCCTGTGCCGTGAACAGCGAGTTGTTGTTGTTCGTCAGCACGAAGTTGAGCACTTGGCCGATTGCGTTCTCGCCCGTTCCCGGACTGATGGCGGTCGCCCAATTCGTGACGGAATGCAATCCAGAATCTTCGAGCGCAAGTGGCTGGTTGGGTGCTGGTTGATTCGGCCCCTTGGTGAAACTCGGAGCTCTGTTCAACCCCGTCATCGTGATCGTGAAGGTTTGAGCCGCACTCAAGTCGACGTTGGGGCCGGTGCCACCGCCGTTGTCGTGAAGTCGCACGGTCACAGTCGCGGTCCCGGTCCCCGGTGCGCCAGCCCTGGGAGTGAACGTCAGATTGCCGGTGTTGGGGTCAATCGTGGGGAGTCCGTTCGTCGCAAACATCGCAGTGTTGTTCGTGGTCATCACGAAGTTCATCGTTTGATCCGCTTCATCCGTCGCGCCTTGGCTGATGTTTGTCGCCCAGCCCAACACCGTTTTCTGTGCGCCGTCGCCCAGTCGGGTCACATTGGCCCCGGCCGAAAAACTGGGGACGTCATTGATCGCGCTGACCGGAAAGGACACGTTTGCCGTACTCGTCTGGAAATCGCTCACGCCATTGGTCGTGCCGTCATCTTGCAGCGTGTAGGTGAAGCGCGCCATCCCGTTGAAGTCGTGTGCCGGAGTGAACTCCACGTTCGTGCCGCGGATCGTCACCGTCCCGCCCAGCGGATTGCTCACTTCCGTGATCGTCAACGTCTGGCCGCTCTCACTGGACGGTCCCCTGATGTCGTTGACCAACAGATCCGCGAACGACATCACGATCACGCTGCTGTCTTCCAAAACGCTCGTCCGCAGGTCATTCACTCCGGTCGGAGCGTCATTCACTTCGGTGACGTCGATGATCATCGTGGCGGTATCGGTTCGAGCCGTGCCCGGTCCACCGTCGCTGACCTGGACCGTCAACGACACGGACGAAAGCGTTTCCCGATTCAGAGATGTCTTGTCCGCCACGCGGATCGCTCCGGTCACAGAGTCGATCGCGAAGATACCCAGGCTGTTCCCGGCCGTGATGCTGTAACTGAAGTTCCGCGTCGCATCCGAGTCGCTCGCCGTCACCGTTCCGACGGACGTGTTGTTCGCCGAGTTCTCCGCGATGCTGAAGGTCGCGTCATCCAGCACCGGGTCGAACTCATTCAAGTCCGTCACGCCAATCGTGACCGCGGCCGTGTCAGTCCGAGCCGTTCCCGGCCCGCCGTCGCTGACCTGCACCGTCAACGTCACGGATGCGAACGATTCGCGATCCAGATTCGTATTGTCCGCAATTGTGATCGCGCCGGTCGCGGAGTTGATCGCAAAGATCCCCAGGCTATTTCCCGCAGTGATGCTGTAACTGATCGTCTTGGTCGCGTCCGCATCCGTCCCCGTCACCGATCCGACCGAACTACCGTCGGCCAAGTTCTCCGCGATGCTGAAGCTGGCATCGTTCAACACCGGATCAAATTCATTCACGTCCGTCACATTGATAATCACCGCCGTCGAGTCGGTGTGCGCCGCTCCGGGTCCGCCGTCGCTGAGTTGCACCGTCAGCGTCACGGACACGACCGACTCGCGATCCAGGTTCGCGCTGTTCGCAACGGTGATCTCACCGGTCGCCGAGTCGATCGCGAAGAGGCCCAACCCATTTCCGGCCGTGATGCTGAAACTGAAACTCTTCGTCGCGTCCGAGTCACTCGCCGAGGCCGTTCCGACCGGCGTTCCATTGGGCGAATTCTCGGCAATGCTGAAGGTCGCCTCGCTGAGCACTGGATCGAACTCATTCACATCCGTGACATTGATCGTGACCGCCGCCGTATCGGTCCGAGCCTCTCCCGGCCCACTGTCGCTGACCTGGACCGTCAGCGTGACGGACGCCACCGCTTCGCGATCCAGATTGGCGTTGTTCGCGATCTTGATCGTCCCAGTCGAAGAATTGATCGTGAAGATGCCCAGCACATTGCCGGCCACGATGCTGTAGCTCAGCGTCCTGCTCGCGTCGGCGTCGGTCGCGGTCAGCGTCCCGACCGAACTCCCGTTGGCCGAGTTCTCCGCGACGCTGAAACTCGCGTCATTCAACACCGGATCGAACTCATTCATATCAATCAGATTGATCGTCACGTCCGTCGAACCAGTCCGCGCCGTGCCGGGCCCGGTGTCGCTGACCTGCACGGTCAGCGACACCGACGAGAGCGCTTCACGATCCAAGTTCGTTGGATCCAACACCGTGATCGTGCCGCTCGACGAATTGATCGTGAAGATGCCCAGGCTGTTACCGCCGGTGATCGCATAACTCAACCCGCCGTTCGTCGCGTCGTTGTCGGAACCGCTGACAGTTCCCACCGCTGTCCCGTTCGCGGAATTCTCCGAGATGCTAAACGGCCCGCCGCTCACCGTCGGATTGAACTCGTTCACGTCCGCGAGATTGACCGTCACCATCGGCGCCGACGACGTGTTCACGCCATCCGAGACCGTGACTGAGAGCGTGAAACTGGCGGTCAGCTCGCGATCCAAATCTCCCGCGTCATTGACCGTGATCGCACCGGTTGACGCACTGATCGCAAACGGCAATGTCGAATCGCCGTCCTTGTCCGTGTTCCCGGCCGTGATCGCCCAGCTTTGGAACGTCGTCGCGGTCACGTCACCGTCCGTCGCCAGCACCGTCCCCACTCCTGTCGCCGCCGCGCTGTTCTCCGCCAGGTTGAAGCTCTGATTCGCCGTGACGATTGGCGTGACGTCATTCACGTCGGTGAGGTTGACCGTCACCGTCTGAGCGGCTGACGTGTTGAGCCCGTCCGAGACCGTGACCGACAGCGTGAAACTGGCGGTTTGCTCGCGATCCAAATCCCCCGCGTCGTTGACCGTGATCGCACCGGTTGACGCACTGATCGCAAACGGCAACGTCGAATCGCCGTCCTTGTCCGTGTTCCCGGCCGTGATCGTCCAACTTTGGAACGTCGTCGCCGTCACATCGCCGTCTGTGGCCAGCACTGTTCCCACCGCTGTCGTGGCCGCGCTGTTCTCGGCCACGCTAAAGATCTGGTCCGCAGTCACCACCGGGGTCACGTCCTTCTCGTCGGTCAAAGTGATCGTCAGCGTCTGAGCAGCCGAGGTGTGGATTCCGTCCGAGACTGTCACCGACAACGTGAAGCTGACTGTCTGCTCGCGATCCAAATCTCCCGCATCGTTGACCGTGATCGCACCGGTTGAAGCGTTGATCGAAAACGGCAATGTCGAGTCGCCGTCTTTGTCCGTGTTCCCGGCCGTGATCGTCCAGCTTTGGAACGTCGTCGCCGTCACATCGCCGTCTGTGGCCAGCACTGTTCCCACCGCTGTCGTGGCTGCGCTGTTCTCGGCCACGCCGAAGTTCTGATTCGCCGTGACGATCGGCGTGACGTCATTCACGTCCGTCAGATTGATCGTCACCGTCTGCACTTCTGACGTGTTGACGCCGTCGGAGACCGCCACCGACAGCGTGAAGCTGATCGTCTGCTCGCGATCCAAATCTCCCGCGTCGTTGACCGTGATCGCGCCCGTCGAGGCGTTGATCGCGAACGGCAATGTCGAGTCGCCGTCTTTGTCCGTGTTCCCGGCCGTGATTGTCCAGTTTTGGAATGTCGTTGCCGTCACGTCACCGTCCGTCGCCAACTCCGTTCCCACGGCCGTCGTCGCCGCGCTGTTTTCCACCACATTGAAGCTTTGAGCCGCCGTGACCACCGGAGTCACGTCATTCACGTCGGTGAGGTTGATCGTCACCGTCTGTGCCGCTGACGTGTTCACTCCGTCGGAGGCCGTCACCGACAGCGTAAAGCTGGCGGTCTGCTCGCGATCCAAATCACCCGCGTCGTTGACCGTGATCGCGCCCGTCGAGGCGTTGATCGCGAACGGCAATGTCGAGTCGCCGTCTTTGTCCGTGTTCCCGGCCGTGATCATCCAGTTTTGGAACGTCGTCGCCGTCACGTCACCGTCCGTCGTCAGTACCGTTCCCACCGCTGTCGTCGCCGAACTGTTCTCCGCCACGTTGAAACTCTGCCCTGCCGTGACCACCGGAGTCACGTCATTCACGTCAGTGAGGTTGACCGTCACCGTCTGAACGCCTGACGTGTTGACTCCGTCCGAGACCGTCACCGACAGCGTGAAGCTGGTTGTCTGCT
Source organism: Planctomyces sp. SH-PL62 (assembly GCA_945893045.1). GTDB lineage: Bacteria > Planctomycetota > Planctomycetia > Planctomycetales > Planctomycetaceae > SXKJ01. Next base: position 87,923 of record CAMDEA010000003.1, on the reverse strand, counting down.
CGCGATCCAAATCACCCGCGTCGTTGACCGTGATCGCGCCCGTCGAGGCATTGAACGCGAACGGCAACGAGGAGTCGCCATCCTTGTCCGTGTTCCCGGCCGTGATCGTCCAATCTTGGAACGTCGTCGCCGTGACATCGCCGTCTGTGGCCAGCACCGTCCCGACTGCTGTCGTCGCCGCGCTGTTCTCCACCACGCTGAAGCTCTGATTGGCCGTGACGATCGGAGTCAGGTCATTCACGTCGGTAAGGTTGATCGTCACTGTCTGAGCGGCTGACGTATTCACTCCGTCGGAGACCGTGACCGACAGCGTGAAACTCGCGGTCTGCTCGCGATCCAAATCTCCCGCGTCGTTGACCGTGATCGCACCCGTCGAGGCATTGATCGCAAACGGCAACGTCGAATCGCCGTCTTTGTCCATGTTGCCCGCCGTGATCGTCCAGCTTTGGAACGTCGTCGCCGTCACGTCGCCGTCCGTCGCCAGCAATGTTCCCACCGCAGTCGTGGCCGCGCTGTTCTCCGCCACGCTGAAGCTCTGGTCCGCAGTCACCACCGGAGTCACGTCGTTCACGTCCGTCAGATTGATCGTCACCGTTTGAGCCGACGAGGTGTGAACTTCATCCGAGACTGTCACCGACAGCATAACACTGCTTGTCTGTTCGCGATCCAAATCCCCCGCGTCGTTGACCGTGATCGCACCGGTTGAAGCATTGATCGCGAACGGCAATGTCGAGTCGCCGTCTTTGTCCGTGTTCCCGGCCGTGATCATCCAGTTTTGGAACGTTGTCGCGGTCACATCACCGTCCGTCGCCAGCACCATTCCCACCGCTGTCGTCGCTGCGCTGTTCTCCGCCACGTTGAAGCTCTGATTCGCTGTGACGACCGGAGTCACGTCGTTCACGTCGGTGAGGTTGACCGTCACTGTCTGCGCAGCCGACGTGTTGACTCCGTCTGTGACTGTCACTGACAGAGTGAAGCTGGCGGTTTGCTCGCGATCCAAATCTCCTGCGTCGTTGACTGTGATCGCACCCGTCGAAGCGTTGATCGCGAACGGCAACGTCGAATCGCCATCCTTATCCGTGTTCCCGGCCGTGATCGTCCAGTTTTGGAACGTCGTCGCCGTCGCGTCACCGTCCGTCGCCAGCACCGTTTCCACCGCTGTCGTCGCCGCGCTGTTCTCCGCCACGTTGAAGCTCTGATTCGCCGTGACGACCGGAGTCACGTCGTTCTCGTCTGCGACGTTGATATCTACCGTCTGCGCGGACGACGTGTTGACGCCGTCCGAAACCGTCACTGACAGCGTGAAGCTGGTTGTCTGCTCGCGATCCAAATCCCCCGCGTCGTTGACCGTGATCGCGCCCGTCGAGGCATTGATGGCGAATGGCAATGTCGAGTCGGCGTCCTTGTCGGTGTTGCCGGCCGTGATCGTCCAGTTTTGGAACGTCGTCGCCGTGACATCGCCGTCTGTCGCCAGTACCGTCCCCACGGCCGTCATAGCCGCGCTGTTCTCCGCCACGCTGAAGCTCTGAGCCGCCGTCACCACCGGAGTCACGTCATTCACGTCTGTCAGGTTGACCGTCACCGTCTGAGCGGCTGACGTGTTGACTCCGTCCGAGACCGTGACCGACAGCGTGAAACTGCTCGTCTGCTCGCGATCCAAATCTCCCACGTCGTTGACGGCGATCGCGCCCGTCGAAGCGTTGATCGCAAACGGCAACGTCGAGTCCCCGTCCTTGTCCGTGTTCCCGGCCGTGATCGTCCAACTTTGGAACGTCGTCACCGTCACGTCACCGTCCGTCGCCAACACCGTTCCCACCGCCGTTCCCACCGCCGTCGTTGCCGCGCTGTTCTCTGCCACGCTAAAGCTCTGGGCCGCAGTCACCACCGGAGTCACGTCGTTCACGTCCGTGAGATTGACTGCCACCGTCTGAGCGGCTGACGTGTTGAATCCGTCCGAAACCGTGACCGACAAAGTGAAGCTGCTTGTCTGCTCGCGATCTAAGTCTCCCGAGTCGTTGACCGTGATCAGGCCCGTCGAAGTATTGATGGCGAACGGCAAGGCCGAGTCACCATCTTTGTCGCTGTTGCCTGCCGTGATCATCCAGCTTTGGAACATCGTCGCCGTCACGTCACCGTCCGTCGCCAGCACCGTCCCGACTGCTGTCGTGGCCGCGCTGTTCTCCACCACGCTGAAGCTCTGATTCGCCGTGACGATCGGCGTGACGTCATTCACGTCCGTCAGATTGATTGTCATCGTCTGAGCGGCCGACGTGTTGACTCCGTCCGAGACTGTCACCGATAGCGTGAAGCTGCTTGTCTGTTCGCGATCCAAATCTCCCGCGTCGTTGACCGTGATCGCGCCCGTCGAGGCATTGATCGCGAACGGCAACGTCGAATCGCCATCCTTGTCCGTGTTCCCGGCCGTGAGTGTCCAGCTTTGGAACGTCGTCGCGGTCACGTCACCATCTGTCGCCAGCACCGTTCCCACCGCTGTCGTCGCCGCACTGTTCTCCGCCACGTTGAAGCTTTGATTCGCCGTCACTACTGGAGTCACGTCGTTCACGTCGGTGAGGTTGACCGTCACTGTCTGGGCGGCTGACGTGTGAACTCCGTCCGAAACTGTCACCGACAGCGTGAAGCTCGATGTTTGCTCGCGATCCAAATCGCCCGCGTCGTTGACGGTGATCGCGCCCGTTGAGGCATTGATCGCAAACGGCAACGTCGAATCGCCGTCCTTGTCCGTGTTGCCCGCTGTGATCGTCCAGCTTTGGAACGTCGTCGCCGTGACATCGCCGTCCGTTGCCAACACCGTCCCCACGGCCGCCGTCGCCGCGCTGTTCTCCGCCACGTTGAAGCTTTGATTGGCTGTGATCACCGGAGTGACGTCATTCACGTCGGTGAGGTTGATCGTCACCGTCTGTGCGGACGACATGTTGACGCCGTCGGAGACCGTGACCGACAGCGTGAAGGTGCTGGTTTGCTCGCGATCCAAATCCCCCGTGTCGTTGACCGTGATCGCCCCCGTGGAGGTATTGATCGCGAATGGCAACGTCGAGTCGCCGTCCTTGTCCGTGTTGCCGGCCGTGATCGTCCAGCTTTGGAACGTCGTCGCGGTCACGTCGCCGTCCGTCGCTAGCACCGTCCCCACGGCTGTCGTGGCCGCGCTGTTCTCCGCCACGTTGAAACTCTGATTCGCCGTAACGACCGGAGTCACGTCGTTCGCGTCGGTGAGGTTGACGGTCACCGTCTGAGCGGCCGACGTGTGGACTCCATCCGACACTGTCACCGAGAGTGTGAAGCTGGCGGTCTGCTCGCGGTCCAAATCACCCGCGTCGTTGACGGTGATCGCGCCCGTCGAGGCATTGATCGCGAACGGCAACGTCGAGTCGCCGTCTTTGTCCGTGTTCCCTGCCGTGATCGTCCAGCTTTGAAACGTTGTTGCCGTCACATCACCGTCCGTCGCCAGCACTGTCCCCACGGCTGTCGTGGCCGCGCTGTTCTCCGCCACGCTGAAGCTCTGATTCGCCGTCACCACCGGAGTCACATCGTTCACGTCCGTCAGATTGACCGTCACCGTCTGTGCGGACGACGTGTTGACGCCGTCAGAGACCGTCACTGACAGCGTGAAACTGGCCGTTTGCTCGCGATCCAAATCTCCGGTGTCGTTGACTGTGATCTCACCCGTCGAGGCATTGATCGCGAACGGCAACGTCGAGTCGCCATCCTTGTCGGTGTTCCCTGCCGTGATCGTCCAGCTTTGGAATGTCGTTGCCGTGACATCGCCGTCCGTCGCCAGCACCGTTCCCACCGCTGTCGTGGCTGCGCTGTTCTCGGCCACGTTGAAGCTCTGATTTGCTGTGACCACCGGCGTCACGTCGTTCACGTCTGTCAGATTGATCGTCAGTGTCTGAGCGGCTGACGTGTTGACTCCGTCGGAGACCGTGACCGATAGCGTGAAGCTGGCTGTTTGCTCGCGATCTAAATCTCCCGCGTCATTGACTGTGATCGCACCCGTCGAAGCGTTGATCGCAAATGGCAATGTCGAATCGCCGTCCTTGTCCGTGTTCCCCGCCGTGATCGTCCAACTTTGGAACGTCGTCGCGGTCACGTCACCGTCTGTCGCCAGCACCGTTCCCACCGCTGTCGTGGCTGCGCTGTTCTCCGCCACGCTGAAGCTCTGATTCGCCGTGACCACCGGAGTCACGTCATTCACGTCTGTCAGATTGATCGTCACTGTTTGAGCGGCCGACGTATTGACTCCGTCCGAGACTGTGACCGACAGCGTGAAGCTGGTTGTCTGCTCGCGATCCAAATCGCCCGCGTCGTTGACGGTGATCTCACCCGTCGAGGCGTTGATCGCAAATGGCAATGTCGAATCGCCGTCTTTGTCCGTGTTCCCCGCCGTGATTGTCCAGCTTTGGAACGTCGTCGCGGTCATGTCACCGTCTGTCGCCAGCACCGTTCCCACCGCTGTCGTGGCTGCGCTGTTCTCCGCCACGCTGAAGCTCTGATTCGTCGTCACCACCGGCGTCACGTCGTTCACGTCCGTGACGGTGATGGTGATCGACTGCGTGGCCGCTCCGCCGTTGCCGTCGCTGACTTGGACGGTGACTTCGTAGAGGTTGTCAGGGTTCGGTGGATCGGTTCCGGCATCGGTCGGGTTCTCGAAGTCTGGAGCCGATTGGAACGTCAACACTCCGCCGCTGGTGATGTCGAATTTGCTCTGATCCGCTCCACCGACGATCGAGAAGCTCAAAGTTTGAGCCGGCAGGTCGGCATCCGTTGCCGTGACCGTCAAGACGCTGGTCGTGTTCTCCGCGACGCTGGCTGTCGCCGATGACGTGATGGCCGGAGCGCGGTTGACTGGATTCAGAAACAGCACATGCACGGAACCGCGGTCCGTTCCGCCCTCGTCGGCGAGTTGCGAACCGACCGCCAAATCAATCACTCCATCGCCATTCAAATCTCCCAGCGACGCAATCGCCTTGCCGAAGTAATCACCGTTGGCGAGCGTCGGGCCACCACCGATGCCGCTCGCGATCTTCTTGCTGCTGTTGACGGTGCCATCCGAGTTCAGAAACAGCACATGCACGGAACCGCCACCGTTGCCGTCTTGTTCGATCGCTCCGACCGCCAGATCAGCGACACCATCGCCATTCAAGTCTCCTAATGACTCCAGTGAGGTGCCGAATTGGTCTTCGTCGTCGATCGTCGGTGCCCCGCCTTCGCCACTGGCGATCTTCTGGGAACCGCTCTGCAAGGAGCCGTCACGGTTCAGGAACAACACATACACCGCACCGCGATCGTGTCCGCCGGTGTCATCGCCAGGGGCTGCGACCGCGATTTCGGTGACGCCGTCGCCGTTCAAGTCGCCCAAAGCGGCAATGGAATCGCCGAAGCCAATGTTGCCGGTGAGCGGCGGCGCATTCGGTGTTCCGGCAGCGATCTTGACGCTGGTCTTCGCGGTGCCATCGGACTTCATCAGCAATACGTACATTGCGCCGGAATAGCTGCCTCCAATGTCATCTCCAGAGGCTCCGACCGCTAAATCCGGGACGCCGTCACCATCCAAATCACCGAGTGAGGCGACAGCGCTTCCAAACGCATCGCCGGTTAAAAGCGAGGGACCGCCGTTGGTGAGGCTGCCGATCGTTGTTGAGTTCTTGACCGTTCCATCGGTTCTTAGGAACAGGACACACACAACGCCCGGATTATCGATCACCCCGACAGCCAGTTCGGTCACGCCATCGCCGTCCAAGTCGCCGATTGCCGCAACCGAGCTACCAAACTGTTTATCATTCTGAAACGTTGGCACACCACTCGTGCCGCTGGCAATCTTCGTGAAGCTCTTGACGCTGCCATCGACTTTCATGAATAGCAGATACACGGCTCCTTGATTGTTTCCCCCGGTGTCATCATGCGGCACCCCAACAGCCAGATCGATCACGCCGTCGTTGTCCAAATCCCCGATTGACTCGATGGCATAACCAAAGAAATCGGTGTCCGCGAGACTCAATGTGCTGCCAAGTTGATGCGCAATCTTGACACTGCTGGAGACCGTGCCGTCACTCGGCTTGGTGATTGTCGCCGCGTAGTCTTCCACTTCGCCATTCAATGCTGAACCAGTGGGATTAGCCGCCGCCGAGTCGGTGCTCAGGCGAAATCGAGCGTAGGTCGTGCCGGTGAAACCTGCTGGCACGGCCGGGAACGTCAGTGTCACGATGCCACCGTTCATCCCGTTCGGCACGGTGACGGACGTGCGTTCGGTCACATTGTCGAACACACCGTTGGCGTTGTAGTCGATCCAGCCGTAGAGCGTGGCGGCCGAGCCGGTCGTGTTGGTGACGAACACATTCACGGTTGGCTGCGAGCCAATCGTCAGCGTCAAATCGGCGAGCGGATTACTGAGTCCATCTTCGTCATCGGATTGTTCGCCATTCGCGTCGTCGGCATTCGCGGCGGCATTTTGGAGTGCTCCGCTGTCGTAATCGACGCTGGCTCCCAATCTGAGGTTGGCACCAAAACGGTGACTTGGTCCGTTGTCGGCGGATCGTGATTGGTAATTGCCGGTCCCGGTTCCGGCGGCGGCATCCGGCGCGTCGCCGTAGTCAGAATCCAGATGTTCATAAATCGCCACTTTGTCGTCGGTCACGGACGAACTCAGCACATCGCCATCGCCGTCGCCATCCATGTCGGCGACGAAGACCGATGTGGCACCGGCCGCCGCAGTGCTGATCGTGCGCAGCGACCAGCCGCCGTCGCTCGGAGTGCCGTCGTTCCGAATCCAGGAGATCGTTCCATCTCCGTAGGAAGACACGGCCAAATCCACGGCACCGTCGCCATCGATATCGGCGGCGACCACGCTGGTGGGCGAATCGCGTTCGGTGGCGATGATCCGCGTAGTCCAGCCGCCATTGGACGGCGATCCATCGTTCTCGAACCACGCCACCTCGTCATCATTCGTGGAAGTGGAGACGACATCCTGATCGCCGTCGCCGTCCAGATCGGCCACGGCCACGGAGAAGGCGCGATCCGCCCCCGTCGTGATGACGCGGGTGGTCCAACCTCCGTTGGCCGGCGTTCCATCGTTCTCGAACCACGCCACCGTATCGTCGTTCCAAGAGGCCGAGACCGCGTCGAGATCACCGTCTCCATCCACATCGGCGACCACGGCCATCCAGGCTCCGTCGATTCCGGTCGCGATGACTCGTTCCGTCCAGCCGCCATTCAGCGGCGATCCGTCATTCTCGTACCAGAAAATCGAATTCGCCGAATACCCGGCCGACACGGCGTCGAAATCTCCATCGCCATCCACATCGCCAACCACGACCGAGCCGAATTGTCCCGCAGTCGTGCTGATCGTCCGCGCGGTCCACGGGCCGGTGTCGGGAGTGCCGTCGTTCTCGTACCAGACAATCTGGCTGTTGACCTGCGATGCCGCCGACAGAACGTCGAGATCGCCATCACCGTCGAGATCAGCCACGAATACCCGCCGCGCCTGATCGGCCACCGTCGTGATGGAATGAACCTCCCAGCCCGCGTTGAACGGTGTCCCGTCGTTCTCGTACCAAGCGATCTCGCCGTTGTTGACCGAGGCCGACAGAACATCCAAGTCTCCATCGCCATCTACGTCAGCGGCGATTACCGAGACCGTCTGCCGCGCGCTCGCCAAGATTGTGAACTGTTCGGCAAACTCACCGCTGGCGGGGATCGGACTGGCAATCGTGACGAGGTAGTCCTCGATCTCGCCATCCGCCGCCGCGCCTTTTGGCCCCAAGTTCCCCGTCGTACTCAACCGGAACCGAGCATAAGTCGTCCCGTCGTCCGCTCCGCTGGGCACGTTGAACGTGATCGTGTTGTTCCCATTGACGACCGCCAGGCTCTCGGCGATTTGCTCGTCCGCTCCGCCCCAACTGCCGTCGCCGTTGAAGTCGATCCACGCATCCAGCTTCGCGCCATCGGGAGCATTCGCGACGGTGACCGTCACCGTGGTGCCAAGCTGACCGACGCGAATCGTTCCGAACGTCACGCCGTCCTCGTCATCCGGCACGATGGGAACGACACCGATTCCTTCGAGACCGCTGACTCCGGACGCAAACGTCTGCAACTGGCTGCCATCGAGATTGCTGCGAGCGAGATTGGAGAGGTCGGTCGAATAATAGAGTTTCCCTTCCGACGAATTGAGCGCGATATCCGCAGCCTCGAATCCCGGCAGAATGACCGTCGGCGACGAACCGTCCAAGTTGGCACGCACAATGTCGCCATTGCGACCCACAAACAGACTGCCCGATGCCAAATCAAGCGCCATTCCGGCCGAGGACGAATTCGTGAAAAGGTTCTGCCGGTTGGACCCATCCAGATTGGCGCGGGACACGGTGTTGCCCGTCACGTCGGTCCAATAAACCTTCCCGGCGGCAGCGTCCACGGCGATATCCCAATAGTTGCCGCTGCCCGTGAACAACGTCTGTAACCCGGAGCCGTCCGTGTTCACTCGGTAAAGCGTCCCGGAATCGAATCGGTTGCCGAAGTAGATGACGCCGTTCGCCGCGTCCAAGAAAATCTGCCGCAGGCTGTCGTGAGGTCCGGTGCCGACCACCGATTCAATGCCCGATCCGTCGAGGTTCGCGCGCCAGATGCGATCAACGGAGCCATCGCCGCTCGACCAGTAAATTTTCTCGTTGGCCACATCGACTTCGACGTCGCGGGGGTTATCCAATCCCGAAACCACGACGGTCGCATTCGAGCCATCCAGTGCAGCCCGTTTAATCGTGCCGTCATTGCGCGCCACAAAGTAAATCATTCCGGGAGTGATCGCGTCGTCGGCATCCGCGCTGGCCGATGCCGTGCCGTCGTTGTTGCGGTCGCGGATGCTGCCGAGCGTCGGACCGATGGCGGCATGTCGCGCTCCATTGGCGGCCGTCGTTGTCGGATACGGAGCCGGCGCATCACCAAAATCATTGAACGGGTTCACAAACAACACGTACACGGCACCACGTTGTTCTCCCCCGGTATCATCGCCTTGCACTCCCACGGCGAGGTCGGTGACGCCGTCTCCGTTCAAGTCTCCCAGCGCCGTCACCCCATCGCCGAACCCGACAAATTGGTCGAGCGACGGCCCGCCGTTTGTCTCGCTGGCGATCTTGATGCTGCTCCGAGCCGTGCCATCGGCGTTCATCAACAGCACGAAGACCTCGCCGCGCTGGCGCGTACCCCCGATGTTGTTGTCGATGGCTCCGACGACCAGATCGGTCACGCCATCGCCGTCCAGGTCGCCCAAAGACGCGACGGATCGGCCGAACTGATCCCCTGTGTTGAGCGCGGGTCCGCCGTTGATGCCGCTGGTGATCTTCCGGAATCCTTTGACCGTGCCGTCCGTGTTCAATCGCAACACATAGACCGCGCCGCGATCCGTTCCCACGGTGTCATCGTCACTGGCTCCGACGGCCAATTCGGTCACGCCGTCACCGTCCAGGTCGCCCAGCGCGGCCACGGCAAAAAAGTGGTCCTCGTTCGAAAGGCTCGGTCCACCATTCAGACTGCTGGCGATCTTGGTAAAGCTTTTCGCGGTGCCATTGGAGTTCATGAATAACACATACACGGCACCACGATTCGTGCCTCCCGTGTCATCGCGATAGGCCCCAACCGCCAAATCCGTCACGCCGTCGCCGTCCAAATCACCCAGCGATGAGACCGACGCGCCAAAGTTGTCCGCGTTTGCCAAGGTGGGACCGCCACCGACTCCGCTGGCGATGACCGTGCTGCTCTTCACCGTTCCATTTGTGTTCAGGAACAGCACATAAACTTTGCCTTGGTCGTTCCCGCCGGTGTTCGCGCCCACGGCCAGATCGGTCACACCGTCGCCATCGAGGTCACCCAGCGCCGCCACGGACTTTCCGAAAAAGTCGTAGTTCGACAGGGCCGGCCCGCCGTTCGTGTTGTTGGCGATTTTCGTGCGGCTCTTCACCGTGCCGTTTGAATTCATGAACAACACATAGACCGCACCGGTATCGTTGCCGCTGGTATCATCCTTCTGCGCTCCGACAGCCAAATCGACGACGCCATCACCGTCGAGATCGCCCAATGCCGCTACAGTCGCGAAGCGGTCATCATTCGCGAGCATCGGTCCGCCATTCAGGTCGTTGGCGATCTTCAACGTGCTCGCCACCGTGCCGTCACCCGGCTTGGTGATCGTGGCGACGTAGTCTTCCACTTCGCCGTTGCTGGCCGCGCCGGTGGAATTGGCCGCCGCCGCGTCGGTACTCAAGCGGAATCGCGCGTAGGTCGTCCCGATGAAACCACCTGGCACCACGGGAAACGTCAATGTCGTGAGGACATTGCTGGAGCCGCTCGGCACCGTCACCGACGCGCGTTCGGCGGCGTTGTCGAACACGCCGTTAGCGTTGTAGTCGATCCAGCCGTAGAGCGTGGCGGCCGAGCCGGTCGTATTGGTGACGATCACGTTCACCGTCGGTGCCGCGCCAATTGTCAGCGTCAAATCGGCCAGCGGACTATTCAGCCCGTCCTCATCGTCGGGCAGCGCCCCATTCACGTCGTCCGCATTCGACGTAGTGTTCTGCAGCACGCCGATGTCTCCATCGACGTGCGCCCCGATGAATAGTCCCGCCACAATCGTGTGGCTCGGACCGTTGTCTGCGAAGAGTGTGTTGTAGTTGCCGCTTCCTGTGCCCGATCCCGTGTCGGGCGCGTCGCCAAAATCGAATGATGCGCTGGAGCCCACAATCTCCAGGCCGGGGAGCGAGCCAGAAAAACCTGTGCTGAAACTCGCAATTAACGCGCGCGTGACTGTGTTGTAAACGAACACGCTGCCATTGCTGAGACTATCGGAAGCGTAAAGCAAATGTGCGGCGGAGTCGTAAGCGAGTTCCTGAATTGACGAGCCGATTCCGCTGGCAATGCTTCCGACAAGAGTTTGGGTCAGCGTGTCATAGACATTGATGTTGGCATTGGTCCTGGACTCGGACCCATAGAGCAAATGCCCGACTGGGTCGTAGGCAAGTTCGCCAATTCCAGAACCACTACCGGTTGCAAAGCCTCCAACTCGTGTGCGTGTGACGGTGTCAAAAATGTCGATATCGCCGTTGGTTCGGTTTTGTGCCGAATACAAGAATTGCCCGACTGGGTCGTAGGCGATATCAATACTCCCGAACAAACTGCTGGTGAGTAAAGTGCCGACCTGTGATTGAGTGACAGTGTCGAAGATCGTAATGTCACCGAGGCCTCGGTTATCTGTCGCGTAGAGCAGACGCCCCAATGGATCGAAGGCTAATTCTTGGGCGGCGAAGCCAAGTCCTGTTGGGAAACTGCCCACAAGAACCTGTGCCACTGTGTCGTAGATGTCGATGTTTCCCGAAGTTCGTTCTTCAGTCGCAAACAACAGTCGTCCCACTGGGTCGAACGCAATCTCATGGATCCCCAATGAAATCGCGTTGGCGAAGCTGGCGGTTTGCGTTCTCGTTGCGGTGTCGTACACATGGATCTGACCGTTGGCGAAATTGTCGGTGCCAAACAATCGTGGAGAGCCCGCCGTGGGAAACGGCAGTATCGTGACTCGATAGTCTTCGACCTCACCGTCATTCGCCAAACCCGTGGGTGCCAATCCACCTGACGTGCTCACACGGAATCGTGCAAACGTGGTCCCAGGCAGAGCTCCGGCTGGAATCGCAAAAGTGATGGCATTCGAACCGTTGGTGATGGTCCGATCGACGAAAATCTGTTCTTCGTCGTCGCCCCAGTCGCCGTCTTGATTGAAGTCCATCCAGGCGTCGAGTTTCGCACTCACCGCATTCTGAAGATTCGCGTTCAAAACGGCCGTCGTGCTGGATAACGGCGAGGCGAGAAGTGATGAAAAGAACGTCACACCGTCCTCATCATCCGGCGTACCAGCGGCGTCATCTCCCGTCGCAGTCGCGTTCGGCTGCCCGTCTGCTTCCGAGTCGCGCTGACTGCCGAGGGTTGGACCGTTCGCCACGTGTCGCGCTCCGTTCACGGAAAGCGTCGTGGGATACGGTGCCGGCGCGTCGCCATAGTCCGATTGATCGCCGAGATAACGTGCGACAGCAAAATCGGCGAAGTTGGAACCCACCACGACGATTTTGCCATCGGGTTGGATCGCGACCCCGAACGCGCGATGGTCGCCGGCAATGAATTCTGTGGTCTGGATGCCGTCGTTATTAAAGCTCGCGTCCAAGCTGCCGTTCGCGTTGTAGCGCACCACTCCGATTCTGGTCGCATCAAAGGCGTAGCCCACTGCGACGATCTGGCCATTGGGCTGCAGAGCAACGGCGTAGGACTCATCGTTCAGGCTGCTGATCGCCGTTGTCGCGATGCCGACCGAATTGAATCCGGTGTCTAAGCTCCCATCGGTTTGGAATCGCACGGCGGCGAAGTCAACGCCACTCCCTCCGACGGTGGCCGAACCGGTGACGACAATTTTTCCGTCCGGCTGAATCAAGACACTACGTGCTCGTTCGGTGCCCCCGTTCGAAACGATCGCGATTCCATCGTTATCAAAACTGGTGTCCAAGCTGCCGTCGCTGTTGAGTCGAATGACCGCAAAGTCTTCATTGGAGTTCCCGGCCACCACGATCTTGCCGTCCGCTTGGATCGCCACACCAACGACTGCTTCCACGATCGACCCCATCGCCACTTCTGCGCGCCCATCACTGTCGAAGCTGGTGTCGAGAGTGCCATCGGACAAATATCGCACGACGACGAAGCTGTTGCCGTTCACGCCAGCGGCGATGATCTTCCCGTCGCTCTGAAGAGCGACGTCGGTCGCAATCCCGGAAAAGCTGACATTGATTCCGTCGTCTGAGAAGCTGGTGTCCAGACTGCCGTTCGCGTTGTATCTGAGCACGGCGATCAACGAGTCAGTCGATCCGGCGACAACGAGCTTGCCGTCATTCTGAATCACCAACGCGCGGCCGACCTCGTTGTTGGCATTGACGAAGCCCGTATCGACCTTGCCATTGCCGTTGAACGTGGTGTCTAGCGATCCGTCCGAAAGGTAACGGGCGAGTACAAAATCGGTGTTCGACGGGCCGCTGCCACCTCCGGTGCCGACCACGACGATCTTGCCATCCGCCTGGATGGCCACATCCGAGGCCACATCTTGTGTTCCGCCAATATCCGTCAGGAGCTTGCCGTCGGAGTCGAACGCGGTATCCAAATCGCCGGCCGAGGACAGCAGGGCGCGAACTTCCAGCCATTCCGCGGTTGACGAAACTTCCCGCGGAATTGAGCGACAGACCGTGGCCTGGAGATTCCTTTGTCCCAAACCTCTCCACGGCCGAAAACAACGAGCACTGCGGGGTTGCTTAAGCCATCGCGACCAGAGCGAGCACAGCATAAGTGGACCTTTCACATTTCAGAAACAATGACTGGGGAATGTTTCTGGCTTGGTAGCGCTGTTGTCTTGACGCGCCCAAAGTTGGAACCGGGCAAACTTTGGGGCCGGTGAGTAGAACCGAGCAGCGTGGCTGTTTGCCAGTCTCATACGCTTTCCATTGAGTAGCCCGACCCCTTGTGGGTCGGTCGATTCAACGCTTTTTCGCCATCAACCAGGCCACAAGGGCCTGGGCTACAAAGGCCGAACGGCGCAGTTAATTTTGGAATCCGTCTCAGTCGTCCTCAATCAGCATCAGCCGTTCGATCTCGGTGGTTTTGAAGCCCACGGCCAGCGGTTGTCGGACGCCGGGTGAGACGAACGAATCAGGCTGCTCAGTGACCAGCGTGCCGTCGAGCCGCAGTGTTCCAGCTTTACTCAGCCATCGCTTCCAGCGCGCGGGCGAATGCTCCGAAACTGCCGCCGTCAAACAGGACAAAGCGGACGAGTTCCGGATGCTGTTGCTCCAGCAAGAATTTGCGCACGGTTGCCAACGACCGTTCGGCGGCGAGGTCCATCGGATAGCCATAGACTCCTGTGCTGATCGCGGGGAACGCGATGCTGCGGCAAGCATGTTCGACAGCCAACTCCAGACAGCGGTGATAGGCCGAAGCCAGCAAGTCCGCTTCGCCGGCGACACCGCCGCGCCAGATCGGACCGACGGTGTGAAAGACAAACTTCGCGGCTAATCGTCCGGCCGATGTCGCGACGGCCGAGCCAGTCGGGCATCCCTCTGGGTATTTGACGCGCGTCTCTTCCATGAGCGTCGGTCCGGCGGCGCGATGAATCGCGCCGTCCACGCCTCCTCCACCAGCCAATCGCGAGTTCGCCGCATTCACGATCGCATCGACTTGCTGCGACGTGATGTCTCCCTGAACGAGTTCGATACGGCACGATCCGAATTGCACGATCATCAGAGAAGCTCCGTTCGGAAAGAGTGAGTCGGCGGAGAAGGGTCGTGCATTCAAAATTCAAAATTGGCGGACGACACGTTTCCCATGGTCACAGAATTCCTTCCGCCAATTTTGAATTTTGAACGCACGACCCCTTACCCACGATTGACGGTACTTTCGTCGCGCGCAAGCAGGCACTACAAGTCGCCTCCTGTTGGCGATGCTGCCGCGGCTTAGAATCGGAGACGAAGAGATGCACTGTTGGCACGACGTGACGCCCGGCGAACACCTGCCGCGCGAATTCATCACGGTCATTGAAATCCCGATGGGGTCGAGCGTGAAGTACGAACTCGACAAAGCGACCGGGCTGCTGAAGCTCGACCGCATTCTGTACTCGGCAGTGTATTACCCGGCCAGTTACGGCTTCATCCCGCAGACGCTGGCCGAGGATGACGACCCGCTCGATGTGCTGGTGCTGTGCCAGGAGCCAGTCGCACCGCTGACGCTGGTTCGTTCGCGAGCGATTGGGCTGATGACGATGGTCGATAGCGGCAAGAAGGATCACAAAGTCATTGCCGTCGCGATGGACGATCCCGAATACGCCAGCTTTCAAGAGGCGAGTGAACTGCCGGTGCATCGCTTGTCGATGGTTCGTCGCTTCTTTCAAGACTACAAGCAGCTTGAAGGTAAGTCGGTGGAGGTCGATCAGTTCCAGCCTGCGGAAGCTTCGACAAAAGTCATCGAAGAGGCACTGGAACGCTACACGAAGAAGCGCCGCCGCGGATTCCGGTAAGGGCTTTGGCCGAAAAGTTGCGCGGTGATGGCGAGTCAGTTTCGGACAATGAAAAATGAAAACTGTTGAATGAAATATGCAAAATGAATGGCCAGACATTTTGCATTTCTCATTTTCCATTTCTCATTTTCCATTCTGAAAATTCGCAGCGGCCGAGTCGCCCGATGGTTTGAATCGACGGGAGCCCAGATAGAATCCCGGCCCCGCCCAATGACTCCAACCTCAAGGAACCCTCATGTCGGACGCCTCTGCCCCGCCCGCCTCGTTCAAGCTGACCTCGACTCAATGGCTGATCTGCGTCATCGCCTCGATCGGTTTCGCGTTTGATATCTACGAACTGCTGATGCTGCCGTTGATCGTTGGTCCGGCGTTGCAGGAACTGATCGGAGCCGCGCCTGGTTCGCCGGAGTTCAACACTTGGGTCGGCCGACTGTTTTATATCCCGGCCATTGCGGGCGGCGTGTTTGGTTTGGTCGGCGGTTATCTGACCGATCGACTGGGCCGTCGGCGTGTGCTGACGTGGTCGATTTTGATTTACGCCTTCGCGGCATTGGCGGCGGGGTTCTCGACCAGCGTGTGGATGCTGCTGACGTTTCGCTGCTTCGTCTTCATCGGCGTGTGCGTCGAGTTCGTGGCGGCGGTGGCGTGGTTGGCGGAGCTCTTCGCTGATCCGCATCAGCGTGAGAAAGTGCTCGGCTACACGCAGGCGTTTTCATCGGTCGGTGGATTGCTCGTCGCTGTGGCCAACGGGTTGGCACTGGCGTATGGCTCAAACCTGCCGGCGATCCACGCGATCTTCGGCGGAGTGATTACGGATGAAAGTGCCCACGCCGCGTGGCGCTACACGTTGATGTCAGGCGTGATCCCGGCGATTCCGTTGATCTGCATTCGCCCGTTTTTGCCCGAGTCGCCCGTTTGGGCACAGAAGAAAGAATCCGGAACGCTCAAGCGGCCGAGTATTGCTCAACTGTTTGCACCGGACCTGCGCCGGACCACGATCGTCACGACGATCATGTTCGCGTGCAGTTTCGGCGGCGCGTTCGGAGCGATTCAGCACATCCAACGAATCATCCCCGGCTTGCCGGAAACCAAAGAGAAAGTCAAAGTCGCGCTGGAAGCTCCGGCCATCGCAGAGAAAGTGGCCAAGCGGCTGGCCTCTCCGGAAGTGCAAGACAAGCTCAAGGACAAGTCGGAAGCCGAGCGGATGAAAATCCTCGGCGCGGAGAAGGGAAAGATCGAAGGCCCGGTGAAAGGAAGAGTGACGCAAGAGGTCGCCTCGAGTGTCACGAAAGTCCAAGAGGTCGGCGGCTTGCTGGGACGATTTGCTCTGGCCGCGTTGGCGCTGGTGATCGTCGGCCGGCGCAAGTTACTGCGAGTCTTCCAAGTCCCCGGTTTGATTTTGATGCCGATCATCTTCGCCTATTTCGCGACGACCAGTCTGACGCTGACCTACATCGGATTGTTCCTTGCGGGATTCGTCACCGTGGCTCAGTTCAGTTTCTGGGGGAATTATCTGCCGCGCGTGTATCCGCTGCATCTGCGAGGCACCGGCGAAAGTTTCGCGGCCAACATCGGAGGCCGGTTGATCGGCACTTCGTTCGCCTGGGTCACGGCGACGTTGGCGGCGACCGACGACATCGCGAATGCGCCGCTCAAACTGGCTTACACGGCGGCGGCGGTTGGTTTCGGAGTCTATTTGGCTGGGTTCATCGCTTCATTCTGGCTGCCGGAGCCTCCGCAAGAAGAGCTGTCGTAACACTCGTCCGCACCGCGTAAGATTTGAGCGGCCATGAAGCTCAAAGATCCCCACGGATGGCATGGCAATACCACGGATGAAAAACCGGAAGCACTGGTTCATCCGTGGTATTGCCATGCCATCCGCGGGGATCATCCGCCTGAGATTTGATTTCTGAACGGCAGGCAGGCGGTGGCTCTGGTGGATGGTCAATTCCAATCTGTGGCACTCGCGCCGCTATTCCATGTGACGCGAAGGACACGGCAGACTCCGTGCGTTCATGGTTTTCGACGACAGGAAGCGGATCATGCAGAGTTTGTATTCGGCACGGAGGCTGAACCCGCTCGTCCTGATAATGGCGTTGACCGCTGTGTTTCGTGTGTTGGCTCAGACGCCCGCTCCCCCTGCCAGCGACGCCGACAATCCTGGCCCGGCGCGCGAGCGGCGGTTGGTTCAGCGACTCGAACAGGCGCGGCAACTGCTCGCGCCGCGCGAGCCGAATGACAAGCCGGACGAATCACAGGCACTGCGGCTCTTGCAGTCGTTGCTCGATGACGGTGCTCCGACGGAAGAGGCTCCGGAAACCGACGACGTCTTTTTAGAGCCTCCCGGTGGCGAGCGGCGAGTCGTCGGACACAGCTTGAAAGGGGAAGCTCGGCGATTGATGGGCGGGATGTCGGCGCAAGGCCGACAAGCGTACGAAGTGCTGGTTGGCAAAGGGGCGCGGGTGCAATTGAGCGCCGCTCTCGCCGAGGGGGATTGGCCAGAAGTCGAAGAGGTCGCGAGACGGTTCTTTCACACGTCGGCGGGTTACGACGCGACGATCACGTTGGGACTGCGCGAACTGGATCTCGGCGAACCGCTCGCGGCCGCATCTCGGTTTCAGGAAGTGCGCGATTGGCCGCACGCGCGCGCGGTGCGCGAACCGTTGTTGTCACTGCGACTCGCGCTGGCCTGGAGATTGGCGGGGCAAGACGAGCGCTGTCGCGCGGTGCTGATCGAATTGAAGAAGTCGGTCGGTGATCGGTCGGTTGAGCGGCGCGATGGCGGCGAACTGATGCTGTTCAAGAACGATGCCGAGGCGTTGGATTGGTTCGATCGTTGGGCCGGAGTCCCAGTCCGTCCGGTGCGAGCGACCGGCGAACGGCGCGACGAGTGGCCGCTCGTGGCGGGCAACGCGGCGCGGAATGCGCTCGCGGCAGCGGCGGTCCCGGCGGAGCATGTCGCCTGGTCACAAATGCTGCTGGATGACGACGACGAACCGCCGACTGATGAAGACGCTCCGGCGGACTCAAACTCCGATCGCTCGCCAACTCTGCTGCGGGGCGCGTGGGGGCGTGTGCGCACGGAAGTCCGTTCGGAGATTGAACGGCGTCGGCAGATGGATCGGCCGGCGATCATCGCCGCGCAGCCGATCGTTGTCGGCGACACGGTCATTGTGCGGACGCTGTCGCAGTTGCGAGCGTTTCGGCTTTCGGACGGCCAGCCGCTGTGGCATTCGGCGATGGTCGAGCCTGAGTTGGCGGACATGCTGAGCGACAATCGTCGCGGCCGAACACCGCGGAAAATCTCGTCGGAACTGGAAAGCTGGTTGCACGAGCGCGTGTGGGAAGACGCCGGTAATGCGACACTCAGCAGCAATGGCGAATTGGTCTTCGCGCTGCAAGAGCGGGAGGCCAGCTTGCGTATGCCGCAGGCCGCGTGGCGCGGCATGTTCGTGACGCGTGAGTTCAACAAGCTGATCGCGATCGAAGCCGCGACAGGGCGACTCCGCTGGGAGATCGGCGGTCCGCGCGGAGACTACGAGCTGTTGGGTTCGGGAGCGTTCTTTCTCGGCCCGCCGTTGCCGTGGCGCGGACGGTTGTATGTGCTGACGGACGACGGCATCGACTTGCGATTGGCGGTGCTCGACCCGCGCGACGGCAAGTTGCTGTGGATGCAGACGCTCGCCCCCAGCGATCCAATCTGGAGCGGTTTCGTGCATGACGTGGGACTCAGCCCGACGATTGCCGGCGATTGCGTGATCTGTCCGACCGGCGCGGGAACCATCGTCGCGGTTGATCCCGTGCGGCGCGAGCTGCGTTGGCAGAGCGTGCATCGCGAGCCGGTTCTGGAACGAGTCCCCCGGAATCCATTTCCACGTCCGCAATTTCAATTCTCGCCGTTTCAACCGCCGGTGACGTCGTTCGAGTCGTCGTGGCACCAGAGCGTGCTGGTCGCGGTGCGCGATCGTGTGCTGGTCGCTCCGCCGGATGCGGACGTGCTGCTGTGTCTCGACGCGCACGACGGCCATGTGTTGTGGCAACAACCGCGTGACGAAGGACTGTTCTTGGCGGGGATCTCCCACGACGAGGCGGTCTTGATCGTCGGCCCCAATGAGGTCCGTGCAGTGCGACTGACCGATGGCAAGCCGGCGTGGCCGCGAACGGTGCCGATCGCCGCACCGCTGGGACGTGGTGTGCTGATGGAAGGGGTGCTGCACCTGCCGCAGATCAACGGCGAAGTCGTGAGCATCGAGGCTCGGACCGGCCGCACGTTGGCGCGGCGCGAGGTCGCCATCAAAGAGCTGCTTGGCAACCTGATCGCGGCGAATGGCCGGCTGGTGTCGCAATCGGCCACGCACATCGCCGCGTTTCCCGAATTGAACAAGCAGCAACGTGCCCTCGCCGCAGCCTTGCTGAAGAACCCGGACAATGCGCGAGCTTTGGAAGAACGCGGACGCATGAATCTCCATCTCGGCCTGCTTGCGCGAGGGATGGAAGACTTGCGTCGCGTCATTGCCATCAGTCCGACCTCGGAAGCCAAACAGGCGTTGGCGGCAATCCTGTTGGAAGAAGTCCGGTCGGGACAAGCGACCGATTTGGAGGGGACGATTCGCGAATTGGAAACGCTGCTGGATGATCCGAAGCAGCGATTGCTGTTTGCGCGGTTGCGAGCGGCCAGTTTTCAACGTCGCGGTGAGTGGCTGTCGGCGGCTCGCGAACTGCTGAAGCTCGCCGATGCGTGGGAGCCTTCGAGCGATTTGGAAATCGACAACGGCGCGACGGTCGCTCGCCAGGATCGTTGGATCGCGGCGGAGATGCTCGAACTGAAAGCGGCGATGCCGGACAAAGACCGCGACGTCTTGCGGAAGGAAATCGAATCACGCTTGCGCACCGCGCTGGAAGGATCGGGGCCGGCTCGCTTGCGCGACTTCCTCGCGCTGTTCGGCTGGAGCAACTCGGCGAGTGCCGCGCGGCAGTCGCTCATCGGAAGAATTGACCCGCGCAGGCATCGGCATGAATTCGAGTCGCTGTTGCTGTCCGAGGGAGGCGCGTTCGGAATGGCGCGGCTGGCTCAGCAGTGGTTGTCGCTGGGACAAGTCGAGATGGTCCGGCCATTGCTCGATGCGCTGGCCACTCGTTTCTCCGCCGAACCGTGTCTGGATGGAAAGACCGGGAGCGAGTTGGCCGCTCAATGGCGTGCGGAGTTTGCCGATCGCCTGGCCACCGACTGGCCGACTCAGCCTCTGAAGGCGGAGCGTACCGGTAACAGCGCACCGCTGAATGCGTGGTTTCACTGGAAATGGTCTGCGCCCCCCGATGCGGCTCACGAAAACTGGCAATTGTGGCGCGATGACTTCGGCCGAGCATTGGTCGCTCGCGACAGCTTCGGCCGCGAGCAATGGCGGACGAAACTGCCGTTCGAGAATCACTCGACTCCGTTGGTCTTGGGGATGTCCGCCGCGTGGCATGGTCGCTGGTTGGTCCTGAACTTGGGCGAGCGATTCCTGGTGCTCGACACTGTGCCGCTCAACACAGTGCCGCCCGCGCCGGCGAAGGAGACCGAGAAGAACAGTGCCGCCGAAAAATCCGACGCGACCGAATTGCTCGAACCGCGATTGATGTGGCAGAACGTGCTCTTCGATCGCCGGCTCGAATCACAGGTCGCGCCCGGAGCACGCCCGCATCCGGTGCCGATCCCTGGGATGCCGAGTCAGTACCGCATCAAAGATTCTTCGGAACGCCCCTTCGGCCGAGTGGCGTTCATCGGTCACGACGTCGTCTGCCATCAAGCCGGCCATCGCTTGATCGCCTCCGAGTTGGCGACGGGCGAGCCGTTGTGGATGTTCGATGGCCTGCCGCTGGGCTGCGATCTTTCGGGTGATGATCGCGCGGTGATCGCGACCAGTCAGGAGACTCGCGACATCTATGTGCTCAGCACGCTCGACGGCCGGCTGCTGTCGCGTCAGGCGGGTGCCGCCGCCAAGCAGATCGCCAGCGTCGGCCGGCAGGTGCTGACCTGGACGCCGCTGGACGAAGACCGCCAACTGCGATTGTTTGATCCGCTGCTTGAAAAGGATGTGCTGACTCAACGCTTTCCGCGCGGCTCGCTGCCGTGCGTGTCGCTGGGAGATATCGTCGCCGTGCTCGAACCGACCGGCCGCTTCACGCTGTGGTCGCTGCGCAATGGAGAACGGCTGCTCGAACAGAACCTGCCGCCGATCGAACACGTCACGCACTTCGTGATGCTCCGCGACCGCGACCGCTGGCTGCTGCTGACGCACGTCGATGAGCCGGTCGCGCCGGACAAATCGCGGCCACGCGTGAGCGTGCTGTATCTCGATCAATGGAGCGTGCATGGTCCGGCCTTCGCTTTCGACCGCGCGACGGGAAAACAGTTGTGGACCACGACGCTCGATTGGCAGGGAGTGCAAGTCGCTCAGCCAGCCGATTCGCCGGCACTGCTGCTCGCCGCGCGCGTGTATCACCTCATCGGACTGGAACAGCGGCCGGGAGATTTGGCCAAATTCCAGGTCTCGGTCATGGACAAACGCAACGGCCGAGTCCTGCCGCTGGAGACGGGCCTGCGTCCGGATCGCAACAACTTCGCCGACATGCGTCCGAACTTCGCCGACAAAACCATCGACGTGCAGATCGAACGCGATTTGCATCGGCTTACCTTTGATGCGCAGAAGTAAAACAGAATCATGTTTCACAAAATCATGAAAACAGGCCGGATCAATTGGCGACGACAAGCCCCATTCCATGCGGCTTTGGCTTTTATGATTTTGTGTCACATGATTTTGTCGACACTTGCCGCCGCCGAGCCACCGAATTTCTCGCGGGACATTCTGCCGATCCTGTCGGACACCTGCTTCGCCTGCCACGGCCCGGACGCGAAGTCGCGCGAAGCGGACTTGCGGCTCGATCAACAGGAGAGTGCGCTCCGCACCGAGAAGCCAATCATCCTGCCGGGCAAGAGCGGTGACAGTGAGTTGATGAAACGCATCCTCTCGACCGATCCGGAGGCGGTCATGCCGCCGCCGAAATCGGGACGTAAGTTGACGGCAACACAAAAGGAGTTGCTCAAAGCCTGGATCGACAGCGGAGCGAAATGGGGCAAGCACTGGGCGTTCGAGCCGATCCGGCGTCCGGCAGTGCCGGTATTGAAATCTCAAATCTCAAATCTCAAATCTCAAATTCGGAATCCAATTGATGCGTTTGTCCGCGCGAAGTTGGAGAAGGAAAGTCTCTCGCCGTCGCCGGAGGCCGCGAAGCACACGTTGCTCCGCCGCGTGACGCTCGATCTCACCGGCCTGCCGCCGTCGCTGGAAGAGCTCGATGCGTTTGTCGCGGATCAGTCGCCGGACGCTTACGAAAAGGTGGTCGATCGGCTGCTCAGGTCGCCGCGATTCGGCGAGCGGATGGTTTGGGAATGGCTCGATGCCGCCCGTTATGCCGATACGAACGGCTATCAAGGCGACCCGACCCGCACGATGTATTTCTGGCGTGACTGGGTCATCGACGCGCTCAACAACAATCTGCCGTTCGATCAATTCACGATCGAACAACTCGCCGGCGATCAATTGCCGAACCCAACGCAGCCGCAACTCATCGCGACCGGCTTTCATCGCAACCACATGATCAACGGCGAGGGAGGCCGCATCGCGGAAGAGTCGCGCGTCGATTACGTCCAAGACCGCGTCGAGACCACCGGCACCGTCTGGATGGGCCTGACCTTCAACTGCTGCCGCTGTCACGACCACAAGTTCGATCCGCTCGCCCAGAAGGAGTACTACCAGCTCTCGGCGTTCTTCAATTCGATCGAAGAGAGCGGTGCGAATGACGCCGGAGGACTCGCCAATCCGATCATCACGTTCGCTGGACCGGAGCAGCAGAAGAAGCTCGACGAGCAGCGCGCCGCTGAGACTGCTGCCAACCAGTCGCGCGACGTACTGGATCGCAAGCTGCGCGAGTCGCAGTCCGAGTGGGAGAAGTCACTCGTCGCCTCCGGAAGCGCGGCCGAGCCGCAATGGTCAGCGCCGACCTTTGTGACGTTGAAATCCGAAGCCGGTGCGACGCTCAAGAAGCTGGATGACCACAGCCTGCTCGCGGGCGGCGACAACCCTGCGAAGGATTCGTTCGAGTTGCTGTTGAAGACCAAGCTCAGCGGGCTGACCGGCGTTCAACTCGAAGCAATCCCCGATGACTCGTTCGTCAACAAAGGCCCCGGCCGAGCCGACAACGGCAACTTCGTGTTGTCCGAACTGAAACTGTTCCTCAACGACAAGCCGGTGGAGTTGTCCGCGATTCGAGCCGACTTCGAGCAACCCAGCTTCCCGCCGGCCAACGCCGTGGACGGCCGCAACGACACCGGCTGGGCGATCGCCAGCGAGTTCGGCAAACCTCACGTCGCGCTCTTCGAGCCGCGCACGCCCATCGCGGCAATCAACGACGAAACAACAGTTCGCGTCCGGTTGGAATTTCAATCAATCCACGTCGCGCATGTGCTCGGCCGGTTCCGGCTGTCGCTAACCAACTCGCCAGTCGCATCGCTGCGACCGATGCCGGCTGCCGTGCGCGAGGCACTCAACCTCTCCGCCGACAAACGGAACGACGCACAAAAGAAAACGATCGCCGAGTTCTATCTCAACAACGAACCGGCACTGCTGGCCGCTCGGCGAGTCTCCGATGATGCCAAGAAAGCTCGCGAAGGATTTGAAAAAACTCTGCCGCGCACGATGGTGATGCGCGAACGACCGCAGCCGCGCGACACGTTCATCCTCGTGCGCGGCGCGTATGACAAGTTCGCGGACAAGGTCACGCACGGCTTGCCGGCGGTCCTGCCGCAACCGGCCGAGCCGGCGACCAATCGTTTGGCCCTCGCCCGCTGGCTGATGTCGCCCGAACACCCGCTGACCGCGCGCGTCACCGTCAATCGCTACTGGCAGGCGTTCTTCGGCACGGGACTCGTGAAGACCACCGAGGACTTCGGCGTGCAAGGCGAGAAGCCTTCGCATCCCGAACTGCTCGACTGGTTGGCCGCCGAGTTCGCCGAAAGCCGAGAGCCGATCGCCGAAAGCCGTGATCCCAACCTCGCCGCACAGTTGGCAAACCGGCGCTGGAACGTGAAACGACTCATTCGCTTGATCGTGACCAGCGCGACCTATCGGCAGTCCTCCGTAGGTCAGGCTTTCCAGCCTGACCCAAACGCGCCACCGACATCCAACGCGAAACAAGTCAGGCTAGAAAGCCTGACCTACGATCCCGAAAATCGACTGCTCGCGCGCGGGCCGCGATATCGGCTGCCAAGCTGGATGATTCGCGATCAAGCGCTCGCGATCAGCGGCTTGCTGGTCGAGAAACAAGGGGGCCCGCCGGTGAAAGGCTATCAGCCCCCCGGTATTTGGGAGGAAGCGACCTTTGGCCGCATTGGCTATCAACAAGACACCGGCGAGGCGTTGTACCGTCGCAGCCTCTATCAGTTTTGGCGACGCATCGTCGGCCCGACACTCTTCTTCGATGTGGCCACTCGGCAGACGTGCCAAGTCAAAGTCGCGCGGACCAACACACCGTTGCACGCGCTGGTCACACTCAACGATGTCACCTTCGTCGAAGCCGCACGCACTCTCGCTCAAAGAGTGCTGCTCGGCCCCGCGACCGATGATGAGTCGCGGCTGAGCGAAGCCTTCCGTCGTTGCACGTCTCGTGCTCCAACGCCGAACGAGTTGGCGGTCCTGTCGCGCCGCTTGCAGTCACTCCGCGCATTGTTCGCGGCTGATGACGCTGCCGCCAAGAAGCTGATTGCCGTCGGCGAATCGAAAGCCAGCGACAAGCTCAAACCGGCAGACCTCGCGGCGTTCACCAGCGTCGCCTCGTTGCTGCTGAATCTGGACGAGACGATCTCGAAGGAATGACGCTCGCTCAATGATCCGTTATTTCCGTGCCATCCGTGTTCTATGGCCGGAACACGGAGGACGCGGATTGGACGGATCGAAACAGATCAGGCAGTTGCGGAGCGCCAGCGGAATGGTTCGCCGGTGACTTCGTAACCGGGACGCATCCCGACATTCAGCAGCAGGCCAATGCCAACGGCCGTCATCAGCAGGCTCGATCCGCCGTAGCTGGCCAACGGCAGCGTGATCCCCGTCACCGGCATCAGGCCGCAGGTCATGCCGGTGTTGATGATCGCCTGCGAGGCCAGCAGCGTGACGATGCCGACCGCCAGCAATCGTCCGAATGGCTCGCGCGTGCCGTGAGCGATCATCAGGCCGCGAGCGACCAGCAGTACATACAACAGCAACGTCAGACCGCAGCCGGCAAAGCCCCAGCGTTCGCCGATCAGACAGAAGATGAAATCGGTGCGCGATTCCGGCAGCGTGAACTCGGAATGATCCGGCAATGGAGCGACCTTCTGGCAACTCGGACAAGTGGCCGACTGACCGAGTCCGAAATCGGTCTTCACGCCGAAGTGACTCGCACAGTGCGGGCAGACGACGATCTCAAACGTCTCGCCGGTCAATTCGCTCCCCCAGACACCGCCGCGCGCGAGCACGCGCTTCGCCTGATGTTGTTGATAGGCGTCGCCGCGCGGTGCCTCGCCGCTGTCCCGTTGTTGGAAGAGCGACACGATCCGTGATTTCTGCTCGGCATTCATCGCCAGCCATAAGCCCGGCGACGCGAGCATCCCCAACATCACGATCATTACCAAATGCCGCGGCCGCGCGCCCGCCGCAAACAGCATTGCGAACAACGTCGGAATGAAGAGCAACGCGGTTCCCAAATCCGGCTCGCGCAGGATGAGCGCGACCGGAATCAGAGTCAGCACGAACGGCACCAGCAGCCCAGTCAGCCGGCGAAAGTTGTCGCGATACATCAAGTAGTGCGCCAGCGCCAGCACGTAGACCAGCTTCGCCAACTCGGACGGCTGAAAGTTCATGAAGCCCAGCGGAATCCAGCAGCGAGCACCGTTGACGCTCGGCATCAGCAGCACGACGACCAGCAACAGCAGACTCCCTGCGAACGCCGGATAACTCAGCGACCGCAGCGAGCGATACGGCACCAGCATCGCCAGCCCCATCGCCGGCAACGACAAGCAGACCCACAGCAACTGCCGAGGAAAGCACACGAACACGCCGCGACCGAACAGCTCATCCCCGCGCGCAATGCCGGTCAGCCCCAGTCCCATCAGCAGGACCGAGCACACGACGACCAACCACGGCACACGACGCCACATGGATTCCATTCCTCACGTAGCCCGACTCTCCGAGTCGGGTCTTTCATTAAGAGTCCGGAAACCCGACTCGGAGAGTCAGGCGACGGTCTTGTAGACCAAATCGCCGCTGCCTGAGAACGCCGATCTTTTGCGGTTCATTCCTCTGGCCCCATTCCTCTGCCAGAAGTTGTTTGGCAGAGGAATGGGGCCAGAGGAATGGAACCACAAAGCATTCAGGTCAGCGGATGATGTCGCTCGGCCAGCGGGATTGGCAGACGGCGACCGTCGGCGAAGTGTGAGGCGTAAACGCCTTGCACCATCTCGGTGATGAGCAGCGCGTTCCGCAGCGGCGAGAGTGGCTCACGATTCTTTTCCACCGCGTCGAGCAGATCATTCGCCAGCGTGCGGTTGCCGTGCGCGAGCCATTCCTGACGAATCGGTCGCGGTTGGTGTTCCAGGGTGAAGTGCCAGTCTTCGATCCACTGTTTCTTCCATTGAAGTTGCTCGAAGTCGGGGAGGACTCCGTTGGCCGGATAGACGTAGACGTCGCCTGGCTGACGGAGTTGCAGGACCGCGTCTTCGCACTCGATCGTCAGGCCATAGACGCTGTCCCACACCGGCTTCGGCTGGTCGCTGTTGGCTGGCCGACGCGAACCGGGCGACGTGTTTGCCGTGGAATCGAATGAGCCGAGCACTCCGTCGTCGAAGCCGAACACCGCCAGCACCGAATCGCCGCAGATCGGGCCGACCGGTTCACTGCCCTCGCGGCGGTCGGCTTTCGTCGCCTCGCGTCCTTTGACGCGCACATGCCCGCTGACCCAGCGCGGCGGGCCAGCCAGCGCGATCATCAAATCGAACCAGTGCGTGCCGTGAACCAGCAATTCTTCGCCGCCGCCGCGTGAGTCGTCTTTCGGCCGCGCTCGCATTCGCAGCACGCGGCCGTACTTGAGGGATCGAATCTCCGCCAGCGCTCGCTGCACTGGCGGCATGGCTCGCCACTGATGAGCCATCGCCAGCCGCACACGATGTGTGGTGATCGCCGCTTGAATCGCGTCGGCCGATGCGAGGTCCGCCACAAACGGCTTCTCGCAATAAATGTGACCGCCGGCCTTGGCGATCGTTTGTAACATCGCGACGCGATCGGTCACCCAGCGCGGGCCAACGCAAACGACATCCGGCTTCACACGGTCGAGCATCTCGCGATAGTCGGCGAAGCGCGCTTCGACGCTCAGTCGCTGCCCAGCCAGTTGCAATCCGATGGCGTTGTCATCGGCGACCGCGACGATCTCCGCGCGTTCAACTCCCTGAAACGCGGTATCGAGCCCGTGACCGTAATCCCCTTTGCTGGTCGAACCGATGATGGCGACGCGGTAGCGCTTGGCAGGCATAGCAGACTCCCAAGTAGACCGGTCACTCCGTGACCGGAATGTTCG
Organism: Planctomyces sp. SH-PL62; assembly: GCA_945893045.1. Classification (GTDB taxonomy): domain Bacteria; phylum Planctomycetota; class Planctomycetia; order Planctomycetales; family Planctomycetaceae; genus SXKJ01. The sequence continues at coordinate 60,187 of CAMDEA010000003.1, read as the reverse complement.
AGTCACGGAGTGACTCGTCTACGATCATTCGGCAACCGGTGCGGGCTCCGCGAGCGACTCGAACACCAGCGGGTGTTCGCTGTCGCGGTCGCCGACACGGAAGCGGACTTTGCCGTCGAGCACATCGGCGAGCAAGTCGCCGCAGACTTCGGCGCGCCAGCCTTGAGCCAGTCGCGGTGGCGGTTGCTTGGAGTTCTTCTTGCTGTGCCAGCGCACGAGGTTCTTCAAGTCGGCGGACGTGCCCACCAGGCCGAGCGCAACTTTCATCTCCGCGCAGCGATTCGCCAAGACGATCTGCAACAGCTTGCTGAGGATGTGGTCTTCGGAATTCGAATCCGGCAACGGCGCGGGCTTGGGCCACTGTGATTCCGGCAGCGCGACGCCACGCGCGATGCAGGCGGCGAGTTCAACGGCGTGTTTCTTGTAGCCGGGGCGGTTCATATCGCGCGTCGCCAGGACCGCTTCGGCGGTCTTCGGCTGCCGCATCGCGAGGTCCACGATCAAGTCGTCGCGCAGGATGCGGCGGAGCGGTTGATTCCGTTCGGTGGCAATTCGTTCGCGCCACTGGAACAGCTCGCGGGCGACGACGAGCTGCCGCGGCTTCATCTTTTGCAGGCCGCCGAAGCGTCGCCAACTGTCTTCGTTCCGCTCGTGCTCCAATTCGTCGGTCAGACGCGCGAACTCGGTCTCCGCCCAGTCGAGACGTTTGACTCGCTTGAGCGATGCCTGCTGCTTTTTCCAGACGTCGATGAGGTAGCGCACGTCATCGACGGCGTACTCCAACTGCTCCGGCGTGAGGGGTCGATGCCGCCATTCGGTTCGAGTGGCGTGGTGCCCCAAGCGTTCGCCGAGTACGCGGGTCACGAGCGACTCGTAACCGACCGGATAGGTCGTGGACCGCAGTCCTTCGGCGAGTTGCGTGTCGAACACACGTCGCGGCCGGCAGCCACCCAGGTGCAGGCAAAAGCGGATCTCTTCGCGGCCGGCGTGGACGATGATCGTGGTCGTTTCGTCCGCCATGATTTGCCACCACGCGGAGAGGTCGGGCACGCCGAACGGGTCCACGGCGACGGCTCGTTCCGGAGTGGCCAGTTGCAACAGGCAGAGTTCCGGCAGATAGGTGTGCTCGGAAACGAACTCGGTATCGAAAGCCACGATGCCGGCAGCGCGAATGTGCTCGCACAGTTCATCGAACTGAGCTTGGTTGTCGATCAGCAATGAAGACGTCGTCCCGGACATTCGCAGCCACTCCGTTGGGGCGTCATGGTACCGGAGCGGCAGTCCGTCGCAAGGGCGAGGAACTGTTGAAACAATGCTGGCTAATTCGTTGTTTTAGGCAAACTGTAGCCCGACCCCTTGTGGGTCGGACGATTCAATGTTGCTGTGGAAATGTCGCCGAATCAAAATCATCCGACCCACAAGGGGTCGGGCTACAGATATGCCAGATTGATGAATTGGCCAGCCGTGAGTGTTGAAACTGTCTCTCAATTATGACGGGCAGTGCTGTTTCTCGCGGCAAACCCTGTAGCCCGTTCGCCTCAGCCGTTAGCTTACGAGACGTTCCGCTCGGCCGCTGGGAAGAGCCAAGTCACGTCGTTTCGGTCACTTCAAAATTGCCAGGAGAACGCCGGCATGTTGCCTCGGCGAGAATTGTTTCCGCACGTCATCGAGATGAACCATCAAGCCCGTCGGCGGCTGGGATGCTGTGTCTATCTGGTCGGCGATACCCGCGAGTGGCTGCTGATCGACATCGGCTATGCCGACACCACCGACGAGATCGTCGAGCTGATCCGCCAGATGGATTTCCCGCTGGCGAACTGCAAGACGCTGATCGCGACTCACGCCGACGTGGACCACATCCAGGGGCTGAAACGAGCCAAAGAATTGTTCCCAAACGCTGAGACGGTCGGACATCCCGAATGCCAGCAACTGCTCGCGGCCGGCGACCGCGTGCGAACCTACGCCGAGGTGAGCGCCCAAGGCATTTCGATCGACTTGCCGAATATCACCATCGACCGAACCATCAACGAAGGGGACGTGCTGACGGTCGGCGATCTCAAGCTGGAGGTCTGGCACACTCCCGGCCACACGAACAGCCAATTGTCCTTCCGGTTGGGGAATCTGCTGTTCTCCGGCGACAACATTTATCGCGACGGCTGCGTCGGACACATCGACGCGCATCACGGCAGCGACATCCCGGATTTCATCGACTCGCTGAAACGTATCCAGGCCAGCGACGCCGAATGGCTGCTCCCCAGCCACGGTCCCGCGTTTCGCAAGGACCAGAAGCTGCTGCAAAAAGCGATCGACCGGCTCGATCAGTATCAGCACATGGCCGACTTCGGCACCTGCGCGATCGACTGGCCGCTGCTCGACGAATGGGAAGCGGAGATCGTCAAAGGGGTCGTGCCGAAGTAGGTCAGGCTTTCCAGCCTGACCCGAAGAGCCTGGCGGCGTGAGTCGTCAATCCGCTCAACTCGCCAATGCAGTCAGCCTGGAAAGGCTGACCTACGAAGCCGGCGCAGATGTCGCCGTCGCCGCAGCAAACGCCGAATCGCTCGCCACCGAGCACCGATGCCGCGACGCCCGCGCATCACGTGGAGCATGTGTTTGACCGTTTGTTTGATCGCCGACAGCTTGGCTCGTGTCGCCTGATACAGCGGCATCGCTCGGATCGCTGAATACAGCCGGTCGCGCGTCACCGTCAGCCAGTCATGCAGCCGCGCGAACCAGCCAATCGTCATCAACTTGGGTTGGCAAATCACATACAGCCGCGCGACCACCGCTGTCCCAACCACCTTGGCCGCCACGATCACGCCGATACCCAGCAGCACTTGGCCGTGAGTCATCAGCCACACCGCGCCGAGTTTCACCGGAAAGAGAACCGCTCCCGGCACGAGGAACACTGCCATCGTCGGATAGGGAGGCAGCCGTTGAATGAGCCGCTCGGTCCACTTGAACAACGGGAACTTGGCGACCCACGCGGTCAGAACTTTCAGATTCTCCCACAGCAACTCCTCGATCCACATCAGGAGCGCCGCGAGCACAATCAGCGGCGGCGTCAGCAATCGTTTCAACCACAGCATGAGCATTCCTGCCGAATCTGTCTGTCAGTGTCCAAAGTGCGTGACTTCACTCACGGTAATTCCGACTTAGCTCGAACGCCATCTTCGGAAGACCGATCACAACAGGGGAACCGCGGTGGCTGTCCCGATCCCTGTCGTGCCGTAGCCGTTGCCGCAGTAGAACAGCCGCAGATGGTCTCCCTCGCGGACGACATGCGGATACTCGGTCATCTTGCTTTCCCAGCCTTTGCCCGTCGGAGGCAACGCGAGGTTTTCGCCGGGAGCGCCACGCTGCCAAGTGATACCGTCAGAACTGGTGGCTTCGCAGATGGAGTACGCTCCGAACTTCGTGCCAATCCCGGCGTAGATAGCGCGATAGCCGGATTTGGTTTTCCACACGTTGAGCGCGATCGTCGCGGCGTTCTCGTAGTCCGCTTCGCGACGCGGGCGGAGTTCGACGCGCTTGTCGAACCAGGTCAGACCATCGAACGAATGCGCGACGACCGACTGCTTCGCCTGATCGACCAGTAAGTCTTTGCTCGGCGTGCCGGTCGGGAGCGTGTAGTGCATCCGGTACAGCGTGCGGCCGTCGGCCTGCGGCAGCTCTTCAATCGGACCGCCCCCCGCGATGCCGCGATTCTTCGGCCAGTCGGCGAAACCATCGCCCGTCAGAATCGGATCGGACGAGTGCTTCGTCCAATGCCGTAAGTCGTCGCTGGTGGCCAGCCCCATGCCCCAGAAACCTTGCAGCCCCGCACCGCTCTGAGCACTGCGGCCGGTGTAGTACAGATGCCACTTGCCTCCGATGCGATGCACGCACGGCAGCACGCACCATGTTTCGTCGAAGCTCCCTTTGCCGCCTAGATCAAACAGCGGCCCGCGTCGCTGCCACTTGGTGACATCATCGATCGGGCAGGTTGCGAGGCAGATTCGCCGCCGCCCCTTCGCATCGCCTCCGGCATAGAACAACCAATACTCCCCCTCGCGAGTCACCACGAATGGATTCATGCAGCACGTCTTGTCGAACTCGCCGCCACCCGGTGGCAGAATCGGATTTCGAGCATCCCGTTGCCAAGCGTGAACTCGAAACGGCGGCAACACCGCCAATTCGTCGGCGACGCCCGGCAGCGGCAGTAACCACGCGGCCGTACATGTCGTGGCCGATTGCACCAGGAAAGCACGGCGTGAATCTCGATCGTTGCTCATCAAAGTGGCTCACTTTCCAGAAGGCGCGGCAGTGCTCGGCACAAACGGTCCCGACGCGGAATCGGCCAGCCAGCTCGTCGGAATGCGAGCGAAGTGCAACTCCGGTCGATACGTCTGCCCCGCGCGTGACAGCTCGTACAACAAACCGATCTGACCGTCGGGCAACCACGCCAGAGACGAGTATTCCGTTGGGCCAGCATCAATCAATTTCGCGATTGGCCAGGACTGTCCCTCATCGCGGCTCACACGCAGCGTCAGATTGCGGCGCGTCGTGCCGGGGGGATTGCAGAACAACCAGACTGCCTCCCGCTCGCCTGGGTCAGGTCGAGACAACAACGACGCCTGACACGCCGGCTCTGGCAGGGTTCGATCGAGTTGCGGTTCGCTCCACGTCTGCCCTCCATCGCGGCTGATCGCGATCGACCTAAAGAACTGCTTGTTCGTGCCGCGCATGTTGAGCACGACCGCTCCATCGCGCCGTTCGATTGCCTGACACTCGGCCGTGTGTTCGCCGACGGTCTCGCCGAGCTTCCATGTCGCACCGTGATCGTCGCTGAAGATCGCATGGCTGCGATACATCCCCGAACCAGGTTCCGTGTGATAGCTCGGAATCAGCAGCCGTCCGTTGGCGAGCTGAATGCCGATGCCCGGTCCCGTGCCGTACCAGCCCCACTTCTCTTGCCGAGTGGTCGCTGAGATATCGCGCGGCTCGGACCACGTCGCGCCATCATCTTCGCTGCGAGTGACCCACACGGTCGTCGGCCCGCTGCTTTGACCGGCAACAATTTGCGTTTCATTGAACTTGCCGGGGCTGCGCGTGAACGGCAACCAGATCGAGCCGGTCTCGCGATCCACGACCGGACACGGATTTCCCAACGTGTCGTCGCCGAGGTCCGCAATCTTCTGCAACGGCTGCCAAGTGTGGCCCGAATCCAAACTGCGCCGCAGCACAAGGTCGATGTTTCCCGTCAGCCCACCGCCATCGACTCGCCCTTCGCAGATTGCCAGCAGCGTTCCCTTCTTCGTCACCAGCAGTGACGGAATGCGATACCGCTTGAAACTGCCGTCCTTGGAAACAAACAACGCCAGCGTTGAGCGTGTGCCCGACATCACCGTGTCGCGCGGCGGCGTGGTGAGTTCGCGTTTGAGCACGGCGAACCACATCTCCGCCGCGCGGCGCTGGCCGATCCCGCTGAAGTGCCGACGCGATTTCGCATCACCACGGTTCTCACCCGTGAGCGTGTCGGTGTCGGGACCGGCTCGAAACCCCGGCAGTTTGACCAGTTCATCAATCGCGCCGCGAATCCGCCCCTCACCTTCAGGATTGTTGTAGACGGTCGGATGCAACGTCGATTTCGCCAGCAGCCACGGTGGCTCGCCGCCCCCCACGCGCGCAGCCGTCTCGCGGATCGTCTTGAGGTTCGCGATGTATGTCTCCGCCGTCGTCTTGGCGATGACGTCTGACTCCCCTTGCTGCCAAAGGACCGCACGAAAACGTCCGACCGACTTTCCAGCTTGGACCAAGCGTGGATGCAATTTTCCGTCTGGCATCCATTGCATGGACGACGTCCCGCCGAACGCGACGTTCGCGAAACCAATCGGCACGCCAAACTCCTTCAGCAGCGCGTCCCCCAGCGGTGGCCAGATCGAGCCGCCTTCGCTGCCATCCGGAACCGGCTGCGGATCGTTCGCGACAGCCCAGGTCTCTTTCGCCGAGTCGAACGCGACGACTCGGCCGTGTGGATCGGCCACCATGAACCGCTCGTCGTTGCAGTTGGTCGCATACGACTGCCCCGCCACGACGAAGACTTCGCCGACGCCAATCGGCTCCACCGCGCCGCTGGCGACCACGTCATCGTTTGCTCGGCCACGAATCTCCAGCCGATACCAACCGCCTGCGGGTACGCGCGCCGTCGCTTCAAAGTTCGCGTCCGTCGCGCGAATCTCCAACTTGGTCCAATCAGCCCCGCGACCAGTCGTCTCTTTGGAGGGGACGATGCGGTACTCCCACATCGCTCGCTCCGTTCCTTTCGGCAAGTCGCCACGCACCACGACATCCGCGAATCCCAACGCGGCACCTCCGGGCTTCTGTTGCACTGCCGGCACGGGATCGAAGCCGACTCGCTGCACGACTTGATTGGGCTTGGGAGCGGTCAACGCGATCGCTGCTGGCTCTGCGCCGACAACGGTGTCCCCGGTTAGAAAGAACGCTGCGAACCATGCGATCAGAAAAGTGTTGCGAAGGTCCGAGAAGCGGATAACGAGTTTCATAAAGTCAGATCCCTGCTTCAGGCAAAAGTCATGCAAAATGATGGTTGGGCAGAATGATGTGAATGTCGTTTGACTCTCACATCATTCTGCCCAACCATCATTCTGCAATTCCTAATTTTCATCGCCTTGCAAATCGCGTTGCCGACCTGAAAGCGGCGTTACGCCAGGATGCCGTCGATCAATTCGCCATGCACGTTCGTCAGACGCCGTTGGATGCCGTTGTGGTAGTACGTCAGGCGTTCGTGCTCGATGCCGAGTAGATGCAGAACCGTGGCGTGGAAGTCGTGCCACGAGACGCGATTCTCGACCGCCTTCCAACCGACCTCATCCGTCGAACCAAACGCGAGGCCGGGCTTGAGTCCCGCTCCGCACATCCACACGCTGAAGCCGTATTGGTTGTGATCGCGACCGGCTCCGAGCACTCCGGCCGCTGACTGCGCGAACGGCGTGCGGCCGAACTCGGAGGTGAACAACACCAGCGTTTCGTCGAGCATTCCGCGCTGTTTGAGATCGCGAATCAGGGCGGCGATGGGCTGGTCGATGCGGCCCGCTTCGCGCGCGTGGTTCTCACGCATGTCTTCGTGGCCGTCCCAATTGATGCGCGGCGATCCGAACGCTCCGCCGGACATCATCTGGATGAACCGCACGCCCCGTTCGAGCAGCCGCCGCGCGAGCAAACACCCACGTCCAAAATCGGCCGTCCCTTTGTCGTTCAATCCGTAATTGTCCTGAGTCGCGGCCGTCTCAGCGGCCAAGTCCGCAACTTCCGGCACGGTGAGCTGCATCTTCGCGGCCAATTCATAACTGCGAATCCGCGCGATGAGCGCATCATGGCCGGGGACTCTGGCCAACTCTTCTTCCGCGACATCACTGAGTCCGACCGGAGCTGTTCTCCGCAAATGCTGTTCATTGAGTTGCCGCAGCAATGCTCGCGATGCCAATTCCGCGCGTCCATCAATCGGCCGAGCCGGTTGCAAGTCGTCGATGGGGACGCCTCGGCTGCGGATGACGACCCCTTGATGCCGCGCCGGCAGGAAGCCATTCGACCAATTGATCGACCCACCCGCCGGCAGCCCGCGTGTGTCTGGGATGACGACGTAGGTCGGCAGATTGTCGGTGTCGTTGCCGAGTCCGTACGACAGCCACGCCCCCATCGTCGGGAAGCCGTTCAGACGGAACCCCGATTGCTCCTGAAAGGTCGCTGGCGTGTGATTGCTGGTCTCGGCCCACATCGAGCGAACCACGGTCAGCTCATCCGCGACCGTCGCGAGGTGCGGCAGCAACTCCGAGACCCACAAGCCGCATTCACCGCGCTGCCGAAACTCCCAATCGTTCTTCCGCAACAAGCCGACCTGACCGAAGAACACATCCGGCTTCTCGTCACCGCCAAGCGTCTGCCCGTGCCGTTTGGCCAACTCCGGCTTGTAATCCAGCGTGTCGATCTGACTGACTCCACCGCACGCCACGATGTGAATCACGCGCTTGGCCTTCGCCGCAAAATGCGGTGGCGGATCACTCGCCTCGCCCGGCACGACCGCCGCGCGGATGTCACCGTTCCGCGACAGCAAACTCGCCAACGCCGCGCCACCAAGGCCCGTCTGCGTCCAAGAGAAGAAACCGCGACGACTGAGAAGCGCTGAGTTGTCGAAAGCAAGACTCATGGAAGACCCTCGTCTACTTTGATGGACTCACACCGTAAACGTGACCGGAGCCGACATCCACCGCAAGGGTTCGGAGTTCGTCGCGAGCAACCGAGCCGGAATGTTGTCGTCGGTGAGTTGCCGATAGCCCAGATAACTGCTTGTCAGTCGCGGATTGATTTCGATCAGCGTCGGTTGTGGCGGTGAGGCATCGGGCAGCACGAGGTCGCAGCCGACGTAGCCCGTCAGGCCGTGTACTGCTCGGCAAGCTCGCTCGGCGAGTTGTTGTACGGCGAGTGCGGCCTCTGGAGAGATTTCGGCGGGAATTCGACCGCCCTGATATTTGAAATGGCCATCGTCGCTCAGATGCTGCTCGGCCACGGGAAAGACTTCCAGAATCGTGCCGTCCTCGGAGATCAGCAACGCGACCGAAAGCGCTTTCCCGGCAATGAAGGGTTGTTGGATAAATGTCTCAGGTTCGTTCAATCGACCCAACTCGTGGCGAGCGTTCCACAGGTCGAAGCCGTCACGCACCAGAAACATATCTTGGGAGCCGGCTCCATCGCGTCGCTTGATGATCGTCGGTTCGGGCCAGCGCACCGCTTGACGATCCACCGGATTGAACGGCAAGGTTTCCGGAGTCGGTATGGATCGCTCCTGCAACCACGTCGCGAGCGGCAGTTTGTCCGAGGCCAGCATGATCGCTCGGTCGGACGCTCCCAGGAATCGGCGAGGGGAGGATCGCGGAGCCTCAATGTCATTCACGAGCCGTACCTGCAATGCCCGCTTCAGCAACTCGCCGTTCGTCTCCGGCGCGATGATCCACACAGCATCACTGTCACGAATCAACTCGCGGAACAGCGACAACTCATCCGAGGCCGAGCCAACGATCCGCACTTCGCAGTTTTGCAACGGGCAAGGCCCCAGCCGAGCATCCCAGGTCGTCACCACTTCGCAGCCGGGAACCTGCGCGATGTCTTCGACCAGCGCGGCCAGCATCGCTTGGCCTTCGCGAGCCATCGATGTTGCAAGCTGCTTCTGCGGCCACGCGCCGCCGCAGACGTATTCGGAAACGAAGACTCGCATGGACTACTTCCACCTCACGAGGCGCGGTTCCCAATCTTGCTCAATGGGCACGAGCGACACGATGAACCCGCCGGCCCCGGCCAGTTGAGCCTGGGCGATTTGAGCCATCACCTCGCGATTCGTGACATCCCAACCTTGCAGCACCGCGATCAACCGCTCGGGAGGCACCGGTGTGCCGCGATGCCGCGCCGGCTGAGCTTGCATCAACTCGACCGCTTCGCGAACCCAACCGGCTCGATCCGGGTAAATCGGCAAGTCGCGCTCGAACGCTCGGAACGGCAGCAGCAGCGCGAGGGGTTCCGGACGCTCGGCCAGCGGCGTCAGTTGCTTGGCAAATTCCTTCCAGCACAAACCCTCGAAACAACCGATGCCAGCGCACAGCGTCGGCTTGTCGTGAGCTTCGCACTCGGTCGCCCACACGGGAATGACGAGCGGCACGCGGGTCTTCTTCTGAACTTGTTCCACAAACTGCGCGGCGGCATCAGGGCCGAGTTTCGTATTCGTGCGTTTCGGCCCGTAGTCGGCCGTCCAACGGCAGAGCGGATGCCCACAGCCACACGCGGACGGTGCCCCTTGCAGATCGTTGAGGAACAGACCGCTCGGAGTCGGCAGGCCGTCGAGCAATTTCGTCACGCGAGCTAACTGCGCATCGAATCCCTCACGCGACAGGATCGGCACCCACGGATACGTCTTCACGACCTCGTCATCGCGCGGCTCTTGCGAGTTGGGATAAAAGCGCCGCCACTCCAGATGCCCCTGCAAGCTGGCCATCAACTCCGGCCGCTCGTCCGCCAGACGCGGGCAGCGCGCGACTTCGATCCAAAAGTAACAGGGCAGATCGTGACGCTTCGCTGTTGCGGAGGCACGTACGATCTCGCGTCGCGAAGTGTCCGCCTCGACGACAAACACAACCGCATTGAAGTCCGCAAGTCGGAGTGTTTGAGCGCGAACGTCGTCGAGCTGCGCGGCATCCAGCAGCACGGCTCGCAGTGGTTCGGCGGCGCTGACGCTGGTGGCGATGAGGCCGCAAATCAAGAGGAGCAGAAAGGAACGCATAAGGGGCTCTTGGAAGGGGACGCGCACACGAGCCGCGTGGACTACGATTCTTTCACGCGATGCTCGTGGTTGCGAAGGTGTTGACCGCAATACTCGAACGTGCCGGCGTCGCACTTGGAGCAGATTCGGAAGTCCTCCGTCGGTTCGTCACGTTCGGTCAGACCGCAGATGACGCAGTTATGAAACGGCAGGTCCCCTTCAGTCACCTTGCGAAAGGCGGTCTCCATCTGACGTTTTCTGAATCGCATCCGCCAGAAGATGTCACGGCCAAAGTACAGCAGGAAATTGCACAATGACGCCAGCACGTAGGCCCGGTCGGACCAATCGCCCACGGCCAACGTGACGGCGTAGCTCAGCCAGGCCAGCAACGCGAACCACTTAATGCGGATCGGCAGAATGAAATAAATGGAGAGCGTGAAATTCGGATACAGGTAAGCGAACGCCAGGAAGACCGACGTGTCGATGAACGTGTTCGTGGCCGGCCCACCGTTGGGCAACAGGAACGCCGCGGCAATCGTCGCCAACACCGAGATCAACACATAGACGTTGTACCGCAACGTTCCCCAATGACCTTCCAGCGCGGTTCCCATCAGCCAAAACAAGTAGATGCCGAAGATCGCCCAAATGCTGTCTCCCGGAGGCAGGAACACGAACGTCACTAGTCGCCAGACCTCCCCCTGCATCACCTTGGCGGGGACCAACTGGAACCCGTCGAGAACCGTCCCCGCTCCCAGCCGAGGTGGCATGATGGCCGCCAGCACCCACAACGCTCCTTGAAACCCCGCGAGGTATCCCGTGAGGTTCGGAATCGTGAAACGTCGTAATCGGCGTTCGAGGTGATCCAGCAGACTCATTTCGGTCCCTTCGAGATTTCTGTTTTCGGAAACTCGGCCGCCCAGGCGTACCAGCGGCACTGGACGCTGTCGATCCAGGTCAGCTCGCGTCCTTTGAGCGGGCCATCCACGCAGCGGCCGGCCAACGTCCAACGGCTGCCGGTTTCTTTGTCTTTGAACGGAGCCGTCTCCGGCGAGATGTCATCCGCAAAAAACGTCAGCGTGCGGTCATCGAGCTTTCTCCGAAACGCGACCGACGATTTCGTCGGCCCATACCAAAACACCGCGACCGGTTCGCCACTCACATCACCGATAAAGCACGCACGCTCGACCGAATCGTTCAGCGGGAATGCCTTTGCCGAGTCGCCGACTTCGACCCCATGCACCCACGTCAGCGGCTGGAGTCGATCATCGACTGTGCCCATCGACTGCTTGGCCTCCGCGCTCATCTCGATCGGCAGTTCTTTGATTTCATACTTCTGGCCATCGAACAAGTCGTAGGCGGTCGATTCGGGATGCAGCATCAGCCAGTGCGACCACTCGGTCATCACGTTGGGGATGCGACTCAGCCGCTTTCCGGCTTGCGGACCGGAGATCGCTCGGCCGCTCAAGGCCGACCAGAGTGTGCCGTCGCGTCCTTTCACGACCATCACTCCGTTGCGCCAACCGTGAAACTCGTAGCCGTAATCCTTCTGGTACGCCGCGACGTAGCCGCCGTCCGGGTCATAAAAGAACAGCCCATACGTGTCGTTGATGACTCGCGAAGCCGACAAACAATGTCGCACTGGAATCGCTCCGCCATTGTGAGCACCACGAATCCAAGCCAGCACGCGGTCGTCTGGTTTCACCAATCGCTTCCGGTTCTGCGTCGAGCAATACGAGCACGGCGGCTCGGTCAACGGCTTGAACGACCCCGGCTTGGCGACGATCGGCCGCGGTTCCTCCGCATCCAGACACGTCCCCCAAGCCAATCCAATGAATAACGCTAGGACAATTGCGGAATGCTTCATGGCGTACTCATTTCTGGTTGATTGCGAACTGCACGCTAAGGTTTGTCTTTCACTCCCGCGAGCCGATGCACGACTTGCCATTCCGCTGAAGTCACCGGCTGAATCGACAGCCTTGCTCCCCGCCGCAGTACCATCATGTCGCTCAGCGCGGAGCACGCCTTGAGTTCCTCGCGAGTCACTTGTTTCGGAAAAACTTGCAGCAGCTTCACATCGATCATAAACCACGTCGGCTGATCGGGTTTGCTCTTGGGATCGAAGTGATGGTCGTGGGGGTCGAACGCTGTGTGATCCGGATAGCCGGTCTGCACAACCTCGGCTGTGCCAACAATCGCCATCGGTTCGGCGTTGCTGTGATAGAACAGCACTCGGTCGCCCCGCTTGATCGTGTCGCGCAGCAAATTTCGAGCTTGATAATTTCGGACACCGTCCCAAAACGTCGTCTTGTTCGGCTCGCACGCCAGATCGGCAATCGAGTACGACTCCGGCTCTGACTTGAAGAGCCAATACTGCCGAGCGGCGTGAGCGGGTTTCTTTTTGGTCGCCATGAATGTTTTTCCTTCGGCGGGATTCTGGCGGCGTTGATGAGTTTGCTCTAGCCCCGCCAGACGTCTTGTGGCCGAGTTGCTCCGCAACTCGGCTCGGAGTCGCGGAGCGACTCCGGCACAGGGCGGCATTCGGCCGAACTCCCATCTTTCGGTGTGCCTGATATGCTTCGCCGCCGCTGGTCCGGTTCCCCAACTTCTCAGGAGAGTTCGCTCATGCCCAAGGTTCTGCTCGTCATCGGCGATGCGACCGAAGTCCTCGACACGATGTATCCGTTTTTCCGACTGCCCGAAGATGGCTTTGAGGTCGTCGTCGCTGGCCCGGAGAAGAAGCTGTATCACATGGTGCTGCACGAGATCCCGCCTGGCTCGACCTGGGACATCACACAAGAGACTGCCGGCTATCACTTGCAAGCCGACATCGCCTTTCGCGATGTGAAGCCGGACGACTACGCCGGCCTGTTCCTCTCCGGCGGCCGAGCCCCCGAATACCTGCGCTACGATCAAGACCTGCTGAAGATCACGCGGCATTTCTTCGAGAAGAACAAACCGGTCGCGTCGGTCTGCCACGGCATCGAGATCGCCGCCGCCGCCGATTGCCTGAAGGGCCGCACGGCCACGACCGTCGCCAAGTGCGCGCTCGACATCACTCAAGTCGGCGGCAAGTACGTCAATCAGCAAGTCGTCGTCGATGGCAACTTCGTGACGGCTCGCGTCTGGATGGACAACACGCCGTTCGTCAAAGAGTTCATCAAACTGCTGAAGGCAGCCCAGTAATCGTGGGGCAGGTTTTCAACCTGCCCGTACCGGCTTGGCAGGTTGAAAACCTGCCCCACGAAAAACGGAGTCCTCTCGTGCGCATTCAATTCTGCTTAGCGTTGTCTTTCCTCGTGTTCTCGACAAACACTCTTCCGGCCGGCGATTGGCCGCAGATTCTCGGCCCCAACCGCGACGGCCGCGCCGCAGCAGACGAAAAACTCGCCGACTCATGGCCGAAGGACGGCCCGCCTGTCCTGTGGCAGCGCGAAGTTGGCGGAGGGTTCTCCGGCTTGGCGGTCGCCGGCAACACAGCCGTCTTGTTTCATCGAGTCGATGACGAAGAGGTTGCCGAAGCGATCGACACGACGACCGGCAAGACGAAATGGAAGGACGGCAGTCCCACAAAATTCTCCAGCGGCTTCTCTGACGACCAAGGCCCGCGTTGCGTGCCGGTTATTCAGGGCGACCGAGTCTTCGTGTTCGGTGCTCAAGGAACTCTGCGCTCTCTCGAATTGAAATCGGGAAGACAAATCTGGAAACGGGACACGCACACCGAATTCAAAGCTCCGGAAGGTTATTTCGGCGCGGGGAGCACGCCGATTGCGATTGGCGACAAGCTACTCGTCAACGTCGGGGCCGGTCGAACCGGTGCGGGGATCGTCGCGTTCGAGTTGGCAACCGGAAAAACCATTTGGAAATCCGTCGATGACGACGCCAGCTATTCGTCACCGGTGCTCGCGACGGTAAACGGCACCAGGCACGCGATCTTTGTCACGCGATCGAAGACCGTGTCGCTCGATCCCGACACCGGCAAGGTCCGCTTCGAGTTCCCGTTCGGCAAACGTGGCCCGACGGTCAACGGAGCCTCGCCGATCGTGCTCGATGGAAATCTGTTTGTCTCGGCCCACTACGGAGTCGGAGCCGTCTTCGCCAAGATCGGTGCGACATCGGCCGAAGAAAGATGGAACAGCGACGATCTGATCTCCAGCCAATACATGACGCCGCTGGTTCAGGAGGGATTGCTCTTCGGTATTCACGGCCAGGAACGAGTCGAGGATTCCGAACTGCGTTGTCTCGACCCGCGCTCGCAGAAAGTGTTGTGGTCGAAGCCCAGCTTCGGCTTCGGAACACTGATCGCCGCGGACGGCAAGATGCTGATGCAGACGACCGACGGCGAATTGATTCTTTGGAAGCCTGACTCACGCCGCTATCAAGAACTCGCCCGCGCCCGCGTGTTCCGTTCGACAACTCGTGCGCTTCCGGCGCTCTCCAACGGACGGCTCTTCGTCCGCGACTCGCGCACGCTCAAGTGCCTGCAAGTTGGGAAGTAGGTTCGCTCGTGGCGCAACGAAAACCCCCGGCCGCGATGACCGGGGGTTGCGTGTTTCTCGAAATCATCCGGCGTCAGAATCTCAGCCGTTCGGCTCGCTGATCTTGCCGATCGCTTTGAACGTGACCGGAGCCGGCCGGCCGTTGACGGTCACAGTGAATTCTTCAGAGAGATTGCCCGGCTTATCCGGCGCGGTGATCGTCATCGGCAGCACATGCACCTGCGCGGCGTTCTGCGGCAGGCGGACTTTGAAGATGCCAGTGTCCGAATCGCACTCGATCTTGTCGATTTGGAACGGCTGCCGTCCCTTGATGACGATGTTGAATTGCTTCGCCTCGCCCGGCTTCATCACCCCCAGCGACACGATGGCGGGAGTCACAACCACATCCGCTTCCACATTCGCTTCCACCAGCAGCGGCACATGCGGGCTGGTCTGGTCGTCGGTGACGATCGTCAGTTGCTCGCGGATGGTGCTGGCCGGGGTGTTCGGAGCCAGTGAGACGACAATGTCGTAATCCACTCGGCCGTTGCCGCGAACCGTTTCGACCGCTTTAGCCACGACGGACTCAGTGCGGCTCTTGATCTCTTTGATTTGCCAATCATTTCGGCCGGCATATTGCAGCTTGACCGTGCGAGTCGCCTCTTTGCCGTACTCGACCGCGCCGAAGTTCACCGAGCCAGGATCGAAGACCACGTCGGTCCGAATGTAGGCGGTGATCGGGATGCGAACCTCAGCCGCCCACGGCGTATCAAACGTGATGATGACGTTCGAGTCCTTTCGACGCGTGAACTTCTTGGTGTCCATCGTCACTTCGATATAGCCTTCCTCCAGACTCTCCAGCGAAGTCTTGGTCGGCTTACCGGCCGAGCAACCGCAAGTCGTCCGAACGTCGGCGATATGGATCGCTCGATTCCATTTGTTCGTGATCTTCACGCGAGCGACCGCGTCCGAGCCGCGGGCGACGACACCGAAGTCGATATTCCGCTGATCAAACATCTGCTCAGCCCAGCTCAATTGCTGCTGCTGAGCTGACGCGGAAGCCGCGCAACACAAACCGACGATCAAGGTGAGACAAACGGGGAGCAGACGGGAATTCAACATAATGGTCACTCGCTCTCTGATGTGCAGCGTGGTCCAACCCAGCACCGCGCAGCGAATTCGGCTCACGCAATCTCCTGATGAGCCAGAAACGACGACCCTCGCACGAGGGAGAGACGGCACAAAACCCAAACGGGCAGGTGGGGGGAGCATCGCCAACGGCGGCCGCCTGGAATCGGTTCCAGGCACGGACGTCTTCGATGCCTGTCCCCATCGGCAGATTTTGCCGCGCGAGGTTAGTTGTGCTTTTCGGAAATGTCAACGAGCGGTTTTCTGCACCGCTCAACCCTTGCGCGACCCGCAAGGTCGCCTCAATCGGACGGACTTAGAACTTGGCGTAAAACGCATTCGCGGCTGCAATGCTGGCTCCAGCGGAAAGCTTGTAACCACGATCGGAGAGACAGCGCTCCAGCGCGGCGAGGAACAGCAGCACGTTGCGCGGCGAACTGGCTTCGCCCATCAGGCCAATGCGCCACGTCTTGCCCTTCATCGGGCCGAGGCCGCCGCCGATTTCGATGCCGAACTCGTTGAGCAATTGCCCGCGCACCGCCGCGTCGTCGATGCCGTCCGGAATCAAGACGGCGTTGAGCATCGGCAACTGCTGGCCTTCGGCGACGGCGTACTTGATGCCGATCGCGGCAAGGCCCGCCTTCAACGCTTTGTGATTCTTCAGGTGCCGAGCGTGTCGTGCTTCCAAACCTTCTTCCAACACGAGTCGCAGCGCTTCGTGCAATCCATAGTTCATGTTGATCGGAGCTGTGTGGTGGTACGCGCGCGATTGACTCCAATAGTTGCGGACCAGCGTCAGGTCGAGATACCAACTCGCGACCTTTGTCTTGCGGGCTTCAATCGCCGCCACCGCTCGCGGACTGAACGTCACGGGCGCAAGACCGGGCGGACAGCTCAAACACTTCTGCGTGCCGCTGTAGACGGCATCCAAGCCCCATTGATCCACTTCGAGTGGCACTCCGCCGAGTGACGTGACGCAATCGACCAGCAGCAGCGCACCGGAGTCATGCACGACCTTGGCGATTTCTTCCAATGGCTGCCACGCTCCCGTCGAGGTCTCCGCGTTCACGATACCGACGACCTTCGGCTGCACTTTCTTCACGACGTCAGCAATTTCGGCGGTTGAGAAGATCTCGCCGAACGGCCGCTCGATGGTCGTGACCTGCGCGCCGCAGCGGGCGGCGACATCGGCCATGCGTCCGCCGAAGACGCCGTTGACGCAGACGACCATTTTGTCGCCCGGCTCAATCAGGTTGACCACGCAGGTCTCCATGCCCGCGCTGCCGGTGCCGCTGACCGCGAGGGTCAACTCGTTGTTGGTGCGGAAGACTTGCCGCAGCATGGCCTGCATCTCGTTCATGATTTGCAGGAAGTACGGATCGAGATGCCCGACGGTCGGCGCGGCCAGCGCGGCCCACACACGCGGATGAATGTCGCTGGGACCAGGGCCCATCAGGATGCGTCGAGGCGGATTCACGGCGGCGGGAACTGGTGATGTCATGGCAATCGGTTTTCGTTGGAGTGTGCGTGGAAAAAGTCGCGCGGCATTGCAGCGAACGTGAGGCAGGTTTTCAACCTGCCAATTTTGGAGTGCGGCGATTGATCGCCGCTTTCATTGTTTTGAACTGTTGCCAAGCGTTTGAGATTTGTGTGAAGAGGCCACTCGGCGGGAGGCAGGAAAAGCGGCGATCAATCGCCGCACTCCACAATTAGAACAGCGTCCCTTGGCTCGGTGCTTCTGGTTGCTCCGGAATGGCGATGCCCAGATGCGTCAACGCGGCGGAAGTCACGACTCGGCCGCGCGGCGTCCGTTGTAGAAAGCCGACACGGAGCAAGAACGGTTCGATCTCATCTTCGAGCGTGTCCGACGGACAACTCATGCTGTGTGCGATCGCCGACAATCCGGCCGGGCCGCCTGCGAACACGTTGATCAGCGTCTGCAAATACTTGCGGTCAAGTTCATCAAGTCCGATGTGATCGACCTCAATCATTTCGAGAGCCAACTTGGCGACGTCGGCAGTGATACGGCCTGTCGCGCGGCAGTCGGCGTAGTCGCGGCACCAATACAGCAAGTTGTTTGCTTTGCGCGGCGTGCCTCGGCTGCGCTTGGCAATCTCAGCGGCAGCGGCCGGTTCGATCTCGCTCCGCAGCTTGCGAGCGTTGCGGTTCACAATCTCAGCGAGGTCGTCGTCATCGTAAAAATCGAGATGCAGGCGATTGACGAAGCGGTCGCGCAGCGGAGCAGTCAACAAACCGCTGCGCGTGGTTGCTCCGATGACTGTGAATTTCTTGAGCGGCATGTTGATCGTCCGCGCGTTCATCCCTTCGCCCAGCGCGATATCAACTCGGAAGTCTTCCATCACCGGGTAGAGAAACTCCTCGACGGCAGGCGGTAGACGATGAATCTCGTCCAGGAACAACACCGAGCCGAAGCCGGCGTTCGTCAGATACGGCAAGACATCTTTCGGAGCCGTCAGTGCGGGAGCCGACGCGATTTGAAAATCGACGCCGAGTTCCTTGGGGATCACGGTCGCGAACGTCGTCTTGCCAAGTCCCGGCGGTCCATCAAACAGCAAATGTCCGAGCGGTTCGTTGCGCTTCTTGGCGGCGTCGAGCATGATCCGCAACCGCTCGACCGCCTTACGCTGGCCGACGACGTCATCCAGCTTTTGCGGACGAAGTTCCTCGTCATGCTTCTCGTCATCCGGTCGGAATTCAATCCCTGGCGGCTTGAGCGGCAAATCGTCTTCCGGCTTCTTGCCGTCGTCGCCGTTGATGATTCGTTGCCGCGCCATGAGTCTTCCAATTCGCAGCCCCCACCGAGCTTGTCTCGGTGGCTCGCGGGCTTCTGCACTACGCGAGCATTTAACGACTAACTCAGCAACTCATCCGGCAGGTTCACGTTGGTCGTGACGGTCTGCACGTCGTCCTGGTCTTCGAGAGCTTCGATGAACTCCATCACGAGCTTGCCCGTCTCGACATCGACATCCACCGTATTGCTGGGGATCCGCTGGATCTCGGCAACATCGGTCGGGATCTTCGCCGCTTCCAGAGCTTCGTTGATCTGCTGGAAGAGGCTCGGATCGCAGGTGATCTCGAACGACTCGCCGACCTTCTGCACATCTTCGCCGCCCGCTTCGAGGACAATCTCGAACAGCCGGTCTTCCTCGACCTGATCGGCCGGAACCAGGAACACTCCTTTGCGAGTAAACAAATACGCGACACAGCCGGTGCTGCCGAGATTGCCGCCGTGAACTTTGAAGACCTCGCGGACCACGCCTGCCGTGCGATTGCGGTTCTCGGTCAGGATGTCGCAGAGCACCGCGACGCCACCGGGCGCGTAGCCTTCGTAGACCATGTCTTCGTATTGCTCGTCGCCGGCTTCGCCCGTCCCCTTTTTGACGGCGCGCTCGATATTTTCCTTGGGCATGCTGCTCTTGCGAGCCTTGTCGAGCGCGTATCGCAGCGCGAGGTTGCTCGACGGGTCGCCGCCGCCGTTGCGAGCGGCCACGATGATCGCGCGGCTGAGCTTGCCGAAGAGCCGGCCCTTCTTCTTGTCCTGAGCACCCTTCCTGATGGCGATGTTCGCCGAATGAGAATGTCCTGCCATGTGTCCGATTTCAACTTTGAAATATGAGATTTGAGATTTCAAATTTGAGATTTCAAATTTGAATTGTTCAGAATGGCCGCGTGGTGCGACGTCAGTTCTTCTTCAGCTTCTCTTCGATCTTTTCGATCAATTTTTGATCCGGCGACTTGTCTGCCTTCGCATCCTTGAGCGCCTTCTGCCAGTTTTCGATCGCTTTCTCTTTCATTCCGACCGCCTGCTGGCAATCGCCGAGATGGTCGAAGATCGTCGCATCACTACCGCGCGGAGTTTGCACGGCTTTCTCCAGGAACGGGATCGCCTCGGCCGGCTTGCCGAGTTTGAACAAGACCCAGCCCATGCTGTCCTGATACGCGGCGTTGTCCGGTTCGGCTTTGAGAGCCTTCTCGATCATGCCGCGAGCTTGCTCCAGGTTCTTGCCTTGGTCGGCGTAGAGGTAACCCAAGTCGTTGTTGACCGACGGATCGTCCGGCTCTTTCGCGAACACCTTTTCCAGAATCTCTTCGCCTTTGCGGATGTCTCCCTTTTGGACATAGATGTTGGAGAGGCTGAACTGGCACTGTTTCGCCAGCCGGTTATCGGGGTTCTTCTCGATGAACTTCTCGAAGAGCGGCACGGCTTTATCAAACTGCTGTGCGTGGTAGTGAATCCACGCCTCTTGGAAGAGGAACAACGGGTTGTCTTCGCCGGCCAGCTTGCGGCCTTCGGTGACGGCCGTCAAAGCGCCGTCAGTATTGCCCGCCATTTCTTGCGCCTGCGATTGCAGGAACCAAAACGAGGCGCGGCTGTTTTTGTTATTCTTCAGAGAAGGCTCATTGAGGGCGTCGTCGATGACCTTGACCGCTTCCACGAATTTGCGTGCCTCCAGCAGCATCCGCGCGAGTTCGTCAAACAAACCGGCCGCTCGGTCACGGCGCAGCTTGATCCCCAGGCGATAGAACTTCTCGGCCGGATCGTACTGCTTGTTCTGCGCGGCGATCTTGGCCAGCAAGATGCTGCCGGCGAAATCCAGCTTGGGAGAGTCTCCCTCCGACTGTTGTGTTCCGACTTCGATCAATCCGGTGACGAGCTTCTCGTCCGCACCGATCGCTTGCAGTTCGCGTTCGAGGTCTTCGGCGGCCTTCTCCAATTCCGACTCGCGTGCGAAAGCTTGTGAGAGCGCTTGCAGCAACTCGGCGGGACGGTTCTGCCGGCGGTAGAGCGCGGTGAGGCCGATGTAGCCGTCGATCGACTTCTCCGTTTCGAGCGTCTTCTTGAAACGGGCCTCGGCTTCTTCCAGCCGATTGGCATCGACGTACTGCCGCGCCAGAAAGAATTGCAGCGTCTGATTGTGCTGATCTTTCTCGGCGAGCTGCTCCAGACGCGCGATCAAATCGGCGGACTTCCCCTGAGCTTTCAGAATCTCCGCCAGCAGTTGATACGCGGCCTTTCCTTTCGATTGCAGTTGCGCGTCGAAGTAGGTCTGCAAGTGCTCAAGCGCTTTATCCGAACGCTCGGTCATCATGTAGGCTTGGGCCAAACTGAAGCTGACGTTTCCCGGCTTCGTCTTCTTGGCCTTGGCCGCGCGTTCCAGAGCGATGATGGCTCGATCCGGCCGCTTGGCTTCCAGGAAGACTTGGCCGATCGCTTCGTAGGTCGTGCGCTGATGTTTCTCCAACTCCGACTTCATCTGGAAGTCGAGGTGATATTTCTCCGGGTTGGTCTTGGCGTCGAGGATGACTTCATAGACATCGGCTCCTTTCTCGACTTGGCCGGAGATGAGATACAGCGTGGCGAGGTCGCGCATGATCGCGACGTATTGCCCGGAGAGCTTATCCAACTTGGTCGATTGTGACGCCCGCTCCATCAGCTTGAGGGCTTCGGGGAGCTTGTCCTTGGTCGCCATCAGAATGGCGATGCGTTGCAGCAATGGGGCATCGTCCGGAGTCAGCTCAATCGCCTTCAGCGCGTGATTGAGTACCTTGTCCGATTCATTCAATCCGAGCGCCAACGGGATCAGTGCGCGATAGACCTCGACCGCGCTGGGGTCGATCTGGACTGCTTTCTCGTAGGCTTCGAGGGCCGCCTTGAACTCCTCACGCTGTTCGAGGAAGCGGCCTTTCATGAACCAGGCCATCGCGTCGATTCGCCTCTGGCCGTCGGCATCACGACCGCGTTGCGGCTGCAGCTTTTCCGGCCGTTCCGGCGGTTCCGCGACATCGAGCCGGAAATCACCACGAATGAGCAAGCGATGAGCGGGATCGGCCGGCGCGGCATCCTGGGCCAGCCGTCGTGAGGCCCACACAGGTGCAGTCGAAAAGATCAGTCCGCCGAGAGTGACGATCAACAAGTAGCCGGTCTTGCGAGGCGACTGCGTCATGACTCTGTCTTCCTTGGATTGGCGAGATAAATGCGAACCTCGCTCCAGCAAAAGCTCGCGCGGCGGATGATAGCGAGGGAGCGGATTCCGACCAAACCTGGTTTACCGGTCGTATCGAGACGCAAGCAAAGTAGACGAGTCACTCCGTGACTCGAATCGAGTCACGGAGTGACTCGTCTACTTTGTAACTCCACCACCCGACTCAGTCGTTAGCGCGGCTTCTTCTTCGCGGGGCCAGCCTTGGCCTTCGGAGCCTTTGCCTTGGGGACCGGCTTGGATTTGGCCGCCGGTTTTTCCGGCTTGGCTTTGTGAGCCTTATGGGCTTTGTTGGCGTTGTTGAGCAGATCCGTGGCACGAGCCAACATCTCGTCGAGGTCGAAGCCTTCTTCGGGTGGCTTCGTCTTAGCAAATGTGGGAATCAATCGCGGATCGGTCGCGAAGCAACGCACATAGTCACAGAACGTCGCGGTGTCGGCTTTCATGACCGCCGACTTCAAGCCATCGGCAACCTCGGCGGGCGAGGAACCCGGAGCCGCCAGGCCCAACCAAATGGCCGTGTCATGAATTCGATCGTCCACAGGCACCGTGTGCGTGCCGAGTGACTTTTGCAGCGTATGCAATTGGATGAAGGAACTCAGAAAGCGAATCTTCTGCAATTGCTTCTCGGCGAGTTCCAGCGTCTTACGGCGGAGCGACTCGAAATCGAAATCGAAGTTGATTTCAAAGACGTATTGCAGAATGGCGCGCACGCGAGCGGCGCGAGCATCGGGATCAGACATCCCTTCAAAGCAAGCGGTCAATTCGCCAAACGTGCTGACTCGGATTTCGTTGAAGTCGTGGAAAGACTTGTGCAGCAGTTCGGACGAGGCATCCGCCTGCTCCTGCGTGGCGTTCTCCAAGCAGACGGCGTAGAGCATCGTCTCCAGCACCGGCTTGTCTTTCTTCTGGCCGGCGGGCGAATAGTGCTTCTTCAAAAGCGCGACCAGCTTCTTGCTGAGCGAGTGCAGGTCGGACGCTTTGGTCTTCTTAACGACGGCCATGAGCAACGTGCCTGTTAGTGTGCGGGGTGGGATGGAAAGGTCAGAGGAAATCCTGGGGCGGCGATCGGAGATTATTCAGTCATCATCTTCTTCTTCATCGTCTTCTTCGCTGTCGTCGTCATCGAGATGGGCCTCGTCGGATTCACATTCGGTCGCTTTGGCCAAGTCTGCTTCCGTGGTGATCGCGGTCGCGGCGGCTTCTTGGAAGCCTTGCGACGTCGCGCTGAGATGATCGAGCCAATTGGGTTCCAAAATAAACTTGAGGATCGGTGTGGACTTGGTTTGCAGGCGTTCCGCGATTTTCGATTGCAGGAATCCCCGCGACGAATCGAGGCCATGCAGCGTGAGAGACTGAACCTTCGCATCGCCACGCACACCGACTCGTACTTTGCTTTCCTTGATGTCGCCGGTTGTCTCGACGTTGAGGATGGTCACGTTTTTCACACGCGGATCGCGCAGGTCGAACAGAATCGCTGAGCTGAGCGTTTCCAGAATGGCCCGGTTCACTTTTTCGATTCGGCGCGATGGCATGTGTTCGTTGTCCTAGACTCGTTGCGACTCCCGACCCCTTCGCTTGGCTTAATCGATCGTTCGCTTTACTTCCTCGATGCGATACGCCTCCAGGAGGTCTCCTTCTTTGACGTCGTTGAAGTTGTCCAGACGGATGCCGCATTCCATGCCTTCGCGGACTTCCTTGGCGTCGTCTTTGACACGTTTCAGTGACGCCAAGGCATAATCGTTGAGAACCTTCTGATCGCGAATCAGCCGCACGCGGCTGTTGCGTTCGATGCTGCCGCTCAAGACGCGACAGCCGGCGACTGTGCCGACGCGGCTGATCGAGAACGTTTGCAGGACAATCGCGCGGCCGGTCGAGACTTGCCGCTTCTCCGGCGTGAGCAGTCCTTCCAGCGCCAATTTGATCTCGTCGGTGACCTCGTAAATGATCTGATACCGGCGGATATCGACCCCTTCTTTTTCGGCGAGCTGCAACGCGCGATCTTCGGCGATGACATGGAAGGCGACGATGATCGCGCCCGACGCGCTGGCCAGATACACGTCGCTCTCGTTGACGCCGCCGACGAGCGCGTGCAGCAGGTTGATCTTCACTTCCGGGTGATCGAATTTTCCAAGCTCATACTTCAGCGCCTCGATCGAACCTGGCGTATCGGCCTTGATGATGATCGGCAACTCTTTCACCGCTCCACCCTGAACCGCGATGAGAATGTCTTCCATCGTGCGTTTGCGACCGCGGGACGAGAGGGTCAGCGCACGTCCGCGTTGGCGGCGGATTTCGGCGATCTCTCGCGCGGCATCAAGGTCGTCCATCACGAAGAATTGATCGCCCGCGTTCGGGACGACATCGAGTCCGGCGACACGGATGGGCGTGGACGGTGGGGCTTCCGTGACTTCCTCGTCGCGGTCGTTGTACATCGCTCGAATGTTGCCGTGTGAACCGCCGCAGAGCAGGATGTCGCCGACTCGCAACGTGCCGTTTTGAACCATCGTCAACGCGATCACGCCACGGCCTTCGTCGCGAAACGCTTCGATGCAGACGCCAACGGCCGAGCGTTCCGGATTCGCCTTGAGTTCATGGACTTCAGCGGTCAGCAGCAGCAGTTCGAGCAGGTCATCAATGCCTTCTCCCGTCAGGCCCGACGTGCGGACCATTTCGACGTCGCCGCCCCATTCCTGCACGAGCACCCCTTGTGTCGCGAGATCGCTGAGCACGCGCTGTTCATTGCGATCCGGCAAGTCGATCTTGTTGAGAGCCACAATAATCGTCGCGTTGGCCGCTTTCGCGTGAGCAATGCACTCGACGGTTTGCGGCATGACACCGTCATTGGCCGCGACAACCAGCACGATGATATCGGTGCAGTTGGCACCGCGAGCTCGCATCTCGCCGAAGGCCGCGTGGCCGGGCGTGTCCACGAACGTAATTTTGTGACCGTTGTGATCGATCTGGTACGCGCGAACGTGCTGGGTAATGCCCCCCGCTTCGCCTGCCGCAACATTGGTCGAACGAATCTTGTCGAGCAGCGTCGTCTTGCCGTGGTCGACGTGGCCCAGGATCGTGACGATCGGCGGCCGAGTGACCAGGCTTTCGACCGGATCGGCGGCGAGCAAAGCCTCGTGCAACTCCTCTTCGAGGTCTTTCTCACGCAGGATCGTCAGTTCGACGCCGACTTCCATCGCCAAGTCCAGCGCGGTTTCTTCGTCGATCGTGTCGTTGATTTGGACCATCTTGCCTTGCTTGAACAAGATACTCATGAACGCTTTGACCGGCCGTCCCACCGCTTCCGAAAGCGTGCGCAACGAGATCGGGGCCTCGACTTCGGCGTGCGTTTTCAGTTCGGGCTGACCGGCAAACTTGGAGCGGTGCATCTTGACGGATCGACGACGGCGTGCGCCTTCATCCTCTTCGCCGACGACCTCCACTCGCGAATGCCGTTGCTTCCGGCGCTCGTCGCGCGATTCCATCAAGCCGCCAGCATGCGCCTTACCCCCCTTGCCGGGAATGACTTTCTTGTCGCCATCGTCGTCGATGAGCGGACCGCGTTTTTTGGGACCGCCCGCGACCGGATGTCCCTTGTCCCCTTTCACCACTTGACTGACTCGGCCAGCCAATGGGCCAGAAGCGCCGAAGTTCTCCGCCGTGATTTTGATGTCAGGACGCTGAGCTTTGCCTTCGTCCTTCTTGGGCTTGGCGACCGGAGCATCCGGAATTGCGGCCAACTGCGGGAGATTCGGTTTGTTTTTACGAACCGCACCAATGGCGCGCATGTCGCCGGTCGAACCGATGGGCCGCATCTCACGCGTCCGCGGAGTGGAACCATGCGGACTGATGTAGTCTTCGCGACGGATTCCGGACGCGCCGGCCTCCGGCAATTCGGTCACGTCAGCCTTCGGCGATTCCATCATCGCCGGAGGTTCGGGCGGCGCATCCGCCTTGAGAACAACGATCTCTGTTTGGGAAACCTCCGCAATGACTGCGGGGATCGATGCCACGGGGAGTTCTGGTTGCGGCACGACCACTGCGGGGACGGGCGGCTCGATTTCTTTCACAGGTCGCGATGGGCGAGCGATCGGGGCCATCGACCGAACCGGCATCGCTTTGATCTGCCGCGCCTTGGCGGCCAAGTCCGTGGCGACGTCGTCGCGCGTGATCGACTTTTTCTCGGCAGCAGGCTTGGCGGGCTTACTCTTGAGATACTCCAACACGACGTCGCGTTCCACGGGCGAGATGCTCGCCAGCGACGACTTCACGGGGATGCCAGCATCGTTTGCATGCTGGATCAGGACTTTGGTGTCCATCCCCAATTGTTTCGCCAAGGCGAAGATTCGCACCTTGAGCGTTTTGTCCTCGGCCAGTTGTTCGGTCAAAGGCACCCTCTGTAAAGGAAAGACGAATGATGCGGAGCCAACCACGAGACGTCTCTCGTGAGGGGCGGCGATCACACAGGTTGTGCTCAGGTCGCGTCATTATTCAACGACCTGAGCGGGATGTTCGGATTCGGCACTTGTGAGTTGTTCGGCTTCCGCGACCGGCGACGCAGACTCGGCTGCAACGGACGACTCCGCCACAACCTCCTCAGGCACCGCAGAGGCTTCGGCCGGCGGTGCGTCCTCATTCAGGGGCACTTCTTCGATGGGAGGTGCTTCTGCTTTCGCGGGCGCAGACGCCGCACGTGCGTCGATCTCTCGTTGCAGCTTCAATTCCGCCTTGCGGCGGTTGTCTTCGATTTCTTGCTTGTCGCTTTCAATGTCGGCATACGCGACGACCTCTTCAATTTGCTCGGCCGTGCAACCGCTCATTTCTTGCAGTTGATCCGGCTCAATCACCGACAAGTCGTAGAAGCTGAAGAAGCCTTGCGATACGAGGCTCTCAGCCAGCTCTTCGGTGATGTGTGGAACTTGTGAAAACGCCGCGACCGATTTTTCCAATTGCTCGTTCAGCTCATCGCGAGTCATCACCTCGATGTCCCAGCCGACCAGTTTCGACGCCAGTCGAACATTCTGTCCGCGCTTGCCGATCGCCAGCGAGAGCTGATCTTCCCGCACCAGCACAATCACGCGGCCGAGCATCGGGCAGAGGATCACGTCCTCGACCTCAGACGGCTGCATAGCATTCGGCACGAGCACTTGCAGCGAGTCATTCCAGCGCACGATGTCGATCCGCTCGCCCGCCAACTCATCGACAATGTTCTTGATCCGCGCCCCACGCACGCCCACGCACGCCCCGACGCAGTCGATCTTCGTGTCAGAGCAGGAGACAGCGACCTTCGAACGATATCCCGCTTCGCGTGCCAACGAGCGGACTTCGATAATCCCCTCGGCGACTTCGGGAATTTCCGTCTTGAACAACTCCAGCACGAGGTCCGGATGCGTGCGAGACAGGATGATCTTCACGCGGCTGCCGGCTTTGCGAACTTCGATGACCACGGCCCGAATTCGTTCGCCGATGCGATGCGACTCGCCGGGGATCTGCTCGCTCTTGGGTAGGAAGCCGTCAATCTTGCTGAGCGTGACGAGGGCCGACCCCCCTTCAAACCGGGTGATCGTACCGGTGACGAGTTGCCCCTTGAGGTCTTCGTATTCGTCGAAGATCGAGTCACGCTCAGCTTCGCGGATACGTTGCATCAGCACTTGCTTGGCGGTCTGCGACGAGATGCGTCCCAGAATCTCGCCGAGCATGTCGGGTTCAATGTCCTTCCCGTCACAGAGCACAGTCGGTTTGCCGGTAGCTTGGTCGATGGCCACCGTGACTTCGAAGTCTTCGCCGTAATGCTTTTTCGCTGCCGACAACACCGCCTGTTCCAGCGCCTCGATGACGATGGACTTGTCGATATTCCGGTCGCGATGCAGAGCATCGACGAATCGTAGGACGTCGGCACCGTTCATTATCTTCCTTTCGTCAAGGCTGGGTGAGAGCAGCCTCAACTACGGATATCAATCAGCTCCAAAAAGAACTGTCCCGAAACAAAAAAAGCGGGCACGAGACCCACTTCTCTCACCGCTGCCGCAGGCGGCAACGGACTCAGCCACGAAGGCCAGCCATCGACGGACAATACCGAGCAAACTCGGCGATCATCCTTGGAACCGACACGTCTATCTCATCGGACGCCCTCACGCGAAACCACGCGGTGCTGCCAACCATCCAGAACTGTGTCGAGTCGCCCAAAGTCATTTGCGAGACGACTTTCGACGGCCAGAACGCCCCTTCCTGCTGAGCGGGGCGGTGACATTAGTTTTGACCACTCACACTGTCAAGCTGCGCGATGATCGAGACACGAGACGCGACGTTCAGGGAGCGGTGCCAGTTGCTGATGATGAAACCACTCCGCGACCGGTCGAAACTTGGCAACGTCACCATCGAGTCTTCCATGCGTCGCAGCCGTGAGCTTTGGTCGGAAGTTTATTCGTTCGCCGCATTGTGCCGTGCCGCGCGGAAGGCGGAACGACGGAAGCGTTCGCGGCGGAGCACTGGGCGGTTCGCGTTTTTTCGTGAGTTGGAACTGTTGCGGCTGTACGAGGAATTGCGAGACCGGCGTTATCGGCCGGGAGGCTATCGAACGTTTTTCGTGCATGAGCCGAAGCGGCGGTTGATTAGTGCGGCTCCGTTTCGAGACCGCGTCGTGCATCACGCGCTGACGAGTGTGCTGGAACCGATCTTCGAGCGGGCGTTTGTCTTCGACTCTTACGCCTGTCGAGTCGGCAAAGGGACGCACGCGGCGGTGCGGCGTTGCCAAGAGTTTGCCCAGAAGTTTCCGTTTGTGCTCAAGGCGGACATTCGCAAATTCTTTCCGTCGATCGACCATCAGATTCTCAAGCGGCTGATTCGGAGAAAGATCAAAGACCCGGATGTGCTGTGGCTGTGCGATTTGATCATCGACCACAGCAATCCGCAGGAGCCGGTGCTCGATTGGTTTCCCGGCGACGATTTGCTGAGTCCCAGCGAGCGGCGGCGCGGAGTGCCGTTGGGGAATCAGACCAGTCAGTTCTTCGCCAACGTGTACTTGGACCCTCTGGACCATTTCGTAACCGAGCAATTGCGCCCCGGTGGCTACATCCGTTACGTCGATGACTTTCTGGTCTTCGCGCGGTCCAAAGCGGAACTGAGTGATTGCCGGCGGCGGATTGCCGAGTTTTTAGCGGCGCTGCGATTGAAGCCGCACCAAAAAAAGAACGTGATCTTTCCCGTGCGATGTGGGATTCCGTTTCTGGGCTACCGCGTATTTCCGACGCATCGTCTGTTGGCCAAGAGCAATCTGCGGCGGTTTTGGAAGCGAGTGCGGCGAATGCAGTGTGCGTTTCGCGAGGGGCGGATCACGCTTCCCAAGATTCGGCAGAGGATCATGAGTTGGCTGGGGCACGCGCGGCAGGCCAATTCCAAGCGATTGATTCGGCGACTGCTGCGCGAGATCACGTTTTCAAAACAGCCGTAGGTTGGGACTCCGTCCCGACCCGTCCGTAAGTTGGGATTCCATCCCGACCGGCCGATGTCGGGACAGAGTCCCAACCTACCTCTCGAAAGGAACTGACATGAAAGCGACCGACGAATTGATCGTCATCAACAAGACTTATGACTTCGTGTTGTGGTGCGCCCAGCACGCGGGGCGATTTCCGAGAAACCATCGTTACACGCTGGGGACGCGGATCGAGCAACAGTTGTACGACGTGTTGGAGTTGTTATTGCAGGCGAAGTATCGCAGCGATCGGCAAGGCTTGTTGCAGGCGGCGAATCTGAAGCTGGAGGTGTTACGGTTCCAATTGCGACTGGCTCATGACCTGCAATGCTGGAAGACGAATAGTTTTGGATTTGCCTGCCAGAGCTTGGACGAGATTGGGCGGATGATTGGCGGTTGGTTGAAGGCGACGGAAAAGACAGCGTCTGCAAAGCCAGCGGGCTTGGCGGAGCGTTCGAGTCCGGGTGGACCTACCAGACCCGCCAAGCCCTGAGTGGCTTTGGCCGACGCCCCTCGTAGACCGGTCACTCCGCGACCGGAATTCGAGTCACGGAGTGACTCGTCTACGTTGCTTCGCCGACGCCGGGTGTGGCCTGGACTATGGACTTGGCACGCTCCGAAAGTTCGAGAACGATCGGATTCTGGCACGACCGTCCGTGAAGACGGCCACAGAGTCCTCGCCACGCGGAAACCGAAGTTGTTGTTCCGGTTCGTGGGTGCGTTGTTGTTGCGGTTGGAGGAGCGAACGTTCGACGGTTGATTGTTGAACGACGCGCCACGCAAAACACGTTTGCGACCACTGCCCTTGGGGGCGGACTGTAGCGATGCCGTGTCTACAGTCAGGGGTCGGGTGTTCGGTTTTTCGGAATTGGCGGGAAGGAGGCGAGGATTGCAAATGATGCTCACCTCCCGCCAATTCCGAAAAACCGAACACCCGACCCCGGCCCGCTCGCCAAAAAAAATCGCGCGCCTGCGGCGGGCTGTTTCTTTCTCCAGCCACATCTCGCGCATCTTCCAACCGCTCTCTTCATCCACGGTTTTTAGTGGTAATGCTGCAAAGCGGCTCAGTTGTTAGTCCTCGCCACGCGGAAACCGAAGAGGAAGTTCCGGAACGAGGGTGCGAAGTTGAGGCGGAGGCAGGAGCGAACGCCCGACGGTTGAACGCTGAACGACGCGCCACGCAAAACACGATATTGCTCATTCGACAACGGTTGAGTGTCTTCGACGTCGTCACCCTCCGCATAATCTCCATACGCCTCCTGGCACCACTCGAACGCGTTGCCTTGCATGTCGAACAGTCCGCGATCATTCGGCTTCAAGCTGCCGATCGGCAACATCCAACGGTCTTGCGAGTTCTTCGAGTACCACGCATATCGTCCCAGAAGTGTCGCTGTCTCACCGTAGTACCGACTCGTGACCGCTCCGGCTCGGCAGGCAAGTTCCCACTCCGCTTCGCTCGGCAAGCGGTAGCCCGTGCGCGACAAATAGTCCTTCGGTAATGTCATCCCGGACTGAAACTTTTGATCGGGGTCGTAGCACCATTGCTCCTTGGGAATCCCTTCCTGTTCGCTGAGCCAATTGCAGTAGCGGGCCGCGTCGTACCACTGCGGCGCATTCCACGGTGCATCCGATTCACGCGAACGATCGGCAGCGTAGTTCAAGTCCTTCCGATGGCGTTGCCATTGCTCGACGGTGACTTCGTAAGCCGACATCTGAAACGACCGGCCGATCCGCTTGCGGACTTGGTCCTCATTTCCGGCAATGCGATCCACTTCCGACGCCGGAGAACCAATCAAGAATTCGACCGGGCCACGGAACGTCACCAGCGTTTGGCCTTGACCGTTGATGAACCATTCACGCGACCCGTTCTCATTGTCTGCTGGCTTGGCTGCCAACTCGCGATCAATCTCCAACAACTTTTCCTTCTGGCCCCATTGCCGCAACAACCATGCGGACGCGCCGTGAATGCCCGCGTCTGGATCAGACCGATACGTCTCCAAAAGTTTGGGCCACATCGCCTCGATCTCCTCTGCCGTGAAGGGGGCATCGGCGGAATGCTTCTCGTCGCGAGTGACTGGATCAACCGGCTCCGCACCGGCCACGGACCATTCGCCTAAGGCCAGCAGCAACGCGCGCCGTGCGGATGGGTCGGTTTCCGTAGGTTGGGACTCCGTCCCGACCTGAATGGAAGACTGGTCGGGACGGAGTCCCAACCTACGCGCGAGCAATCGCGGATCGACCCCCAATGGTTTGACCGCGTGAATCAACTCACTGCGGCGGCGCGGGTCGTCCCAATCTTTCAAGCGTTGCAACAATGGCCAAACCGTTTTGGAATGATCCAATCGCAATAAGGCCGCCGCCGCCCGCGCCTGACGAATCGCCAACACTTCTCGACGTGGGTCCGAGTTCTCCGCGTCATTCGGCGGCGTTCGCTCCAACACCTTCGACAACTTTTCCACAGCGGCGTCGCGCTGCGATGACAGCTTGTCGAACAGCACTGCGAAGTAAGCCGGCTCGGCATCGACCAACAGGTCCACAAGCTGATCGGGCCGCGTCGCCACGAACTCAGCCAGAAAATTGACGGCCATCCGTCGCTCGCCATCCGGTTTCGCCGGGTCGCGAAACACATTCGCCAAAGGTTCGCGCAGCACCCCGCCCACCGGACGCAGCGCGTTGAGCAACGGCTCGTAATGACTGGGATTCTTCCCGCACGCCGCCAACAGTTCGCTGGCCAAGAATGGAGCGACCGCTTGCCACCCCGCTTCGTCCGGCTTGCCATCCGCAGTATCAAACGTCGCTAACCCCCACGCCGCACGGAACCGTTCGCCGGAGGGCTGCTGGCCACGCAACACGCTCCACAACTCTTCACGCAGTCCGCCTGACTTCGATTCTTCTGCCAGCGCGTCCCGCAAAATCGGAAAGCTCTGCGGATCGCAGGTCAGCAACCGTTGCTTCAAAAACGCGACCTGATCGCGATCGACCGGCAGCAAGGCCAGCGACACGTTCAACCGCTCCGACGAATCTTCGGCCGATCCGCGCTGCCGCGCGTACAGCAACGGATCGGCCCAAGCGCGATACGGTTCGAGTTGCTCGATGAGTTTTGAAACGTCGCCAATCTTTGCGGCGGCTAAGGCGTTGACCAATCCTTCGGCGCGATCCGCTTGCCGTTGTTCGGTCATGCGTGCATTCAGCCACAGGCCACTCGTCACCATCACAGCCAGTACCATCGCGCCGAACATGGCTCGCATCCCATGCACTCGCGCCGAACGCCGCATCATCGCTCGCTGCTTGGCAGTCCAAGATATCTGCGGCACGAACCAGCGAATGTTGAGATGCTCCCACCACGCCGGCAGATTTCGATTCAACGGCTTGCTATTCCAAATCGCGGCCCGCTCTTCAAGACGCAATTCGGCGCGGCCCTTGCGAGTCTCACGCTGCTTCTTCGTCAGCCAGTTGCGAATGCTGGGGACGAGGTAGTCATGAGCGAGCTGGTACTGCGCGCGAGTCTTGGCGAGTGGGGCGGCGTCAGCCCCCCGGTTGGAGTCGAGCGATGAATCCACCGGGGGGCTGATGCCGCCCCGCTCGCCTGGGTCTTCGTCGACTGGCGTGATCAGGCGCAGGTCGCGATCCAGGATGCGCAGTAATGACTCGAAGTCGCGCGGGTGTTGAGCGTATCCACTCGCTTGCAGCAGCGCATCGCGTGAGATGCGGTGGCCTTTGATGTCGGTACCGACTTCCGGCAGCAAGGCTTTCAGCACGCCGCGCACGGCGACTTGATGTGCTCGATAGGCCATCGGCGCATTGCTCGCTGAGAAAGTCTCTTCGAGAAACGTGACGCCGACACCTTCGACTCCGCCGATCGCTTGCAGAGTTTGCGGTGTCCACGGTTTTGATTTGACCATCTCGGCGAACAGCGCGAGACGGACGCTGATGATCTTGCCTTCTTCGGTCAGTGCGGCGATGGATTGATCGAGGAAGGCGTTGTAGGTTGGGACTCCGTCCCGACCCGCTTGGCCGGCGATCCGATGCCCGGCGGGGGGATTGGTCGGGACGGAGTCCCAACCTACTTGCCCGAAGGCGACTCCGAAAGCGTCGAGGACTTTTCTTGCGTGGGGTGGATCGAAGAGATCGGCCATCGCGTAGTTGCGGGCCTGGTCCAGCGGGATTTCGAGTTCTTCCAGGAAGTGACTGATCGCCAGCCAGAAGTCGTCGCGGACGAGGATCAGGCATTGCACTCGTTCGCCGTCGCATTGCCGTAACGCGGCGGGGAGTTCCTGATTTGTCTGTCCCCGTTTGGCGTGCAGCCATTGCTCAAACTGATCGAGCACGATCAGCGCTTTCTTGCCGCTGGGTAAACCCACGCCGCGACGCAGATTCTTCAACAGCAGCGTCAGCGAAAGGTCATCGCCAAATGCCGGACAGGCGCGGCGGATCGCTCGCGAGAGGCGTTGTTCAGTGTCGTCCCCGGTGGCTTCGAGATAGATCGGGACGATGTCATTGGCCAGATGCGGAATCAAACCGGCTTTCACCAAGCTCGACTTTCCGCAACCGGACGGGCCGTACAACACGCCGGCCGCAAACGTGACTTCGGCATCGCGCGACTCGATCCGCGTCTTCCAATAACGAATGCTCTCCGGCAAGCCGTCACGATCGCGCGGGCCGGGGAGCAAGTCGAGAAAGAAACTCGCATCACCCGCATCAAACGAACGGAGTCCTTTCGGGACGATCTTCAACGGCTCGCGATCCGAGATCATTTGCGGCGGGGTCGGGAGCCCCACGCCGAGCGCGGTCGCGGTCCCTGGCGTTGGCGTGAGCGGCGGTGTGGCGAATTCCCGCGCTGGAGGGACTTGAATCCGCGCCGAGGCCGCCTCGTGTGCGGCGGGGTTCGCGACGAAGTGCCGCAAGTCGTCCGCCATGTCGCGCGCGATCGTGTAACGCTCCGGCTTGCGCTTGGCGAGCGCTTTCAGACAGATGCGTTCCAGTTCCTTGGGGACTTGATCGTTGATCTGCCGCGGCGGTCGAGGGTCCAGTGTCTTGACGTTTTCCAAGAGTTGCGACTGTTGCTCGCGCGGTGCCAGTTTTTCGCTGGCGCGAAACGGACGCATGCCCGCGAGCAATTCGTAGAGCACGACACCCAGACTGAAGATGTCCGTCTGCCCGTCCACGCGATGCCCTTCGCCCGCAGCTTGTTCGGGACTCATGTAGGCGGGCGTGCCGAGAATTTCCGGCGCGGCGTCCTGCCCGTGTCCTTCTTTCAATGCCAAACCGAAGTCCGCGAGAAACGGTTTGCCCTGCGCGTCCATCAGAATGTTGGCGGGCTTGATGTCCCGATGAAAAATCCCTTTGTTGTGCGTGGCATGTAACGCTTCGGCGACTTCGGCAATCACACGCGCGACGGTCAGATAATCGGGACGCTCGCGCTGCGCCCATTCGGCCAGCGTGCCACCTTCGATAAATTTCGTGACCAAGAACACCGGGAACTCGTCCGTGTGCCCGATGGTGTAGATCGGCACGACCCCCGGATGTTCCAACCACGCCAGCTTCTGAGCTTCTTCGCGGTATTCGGCCACCTGCGCTGCGGCGAGTCGCTTGGGAACCTTGATCGCCACGCGGCGATGCAACTCCTCGTCCATCGCCAGATACACGGCGCCGAAACCGCCTTGCCCCAAACGCCGCTCGACGCGATACGGTCCAATCGACTGGACTGCTGCACCGGCATTGGCGGAGTCCTGTTTCGCAACGCGCTTGTCGGGTGACAACCACGCGACAGCGACGGCCGGCGTTTCATCCGCAGCCAAGGCAGGGGCGTTCAAATTCGCCGCGACGTTCGGATCGTCCGGCGACTCCGACTGCGTCGGTTCCAACTTCGGTTGTTCAGACGCGGACATGAAATGCCTCGGCGACGCACGATGGATTCCCGACCCTGATGAGCGGGGCGGGATTATCAGGCCATTGATGTCACGATTCAATCACGTAGCCTGACTCTCTGAGTCGGGAGCTTTTCCGCTGAATCTCCGACTCGGAGAGTCAGGCGACGGCATGTTGCCAATGGGCAACATGCCGTCGTGATCCGCTTCAACGTCAGACAATGTTGGCGACGTGGCGATAGTGATTGAGCCGCGCGGAAAATCTCGCGGGAGATATAGTGCAGACTGCGCGCAGCTCTTGTTCCGGACATCTGGATTCCGCGCGCTGAAAACGCGGCTTCTCTCCGAGATCTTTCCACCTCAAACCGGCGGCAGCGGCCGCTGGTTTTGGGAGATTTACAGTCGCTTGCCGCGAGATCAATTCATGATCGCGGCGGGGACCGACCCGGAGGCTCTCACATTTGATCGGGCTCACGACCTCGATTTGGTGCGTGTTCCGCAGACGCGGCCCGATTGGGGGTCTGACGACGTGGCGCGGGCTGTCGGGTTACGTGCGAGCGTTTCGAACTGTGCGGCGGATGGTCAAAGAGCGCGGCATCGAACACATTCATTGCGGACGGCTTGTTCCCGAAGGCTGGATCGCGCTTCTGCTCAACAAGCTCGACGGCATTCTGTTCTCGTGCTACGTCCACGGCGAGGACGCGAACGCGGTCTCATCGGGAGCGGCCGACGGCGTCATGTCGAGCCGGCAATTGCGTTGGATGACTCGGATGGTGATGCGGTCGGTCAGTTCGATCATCGCCAACAGCCGCAACGGCTCCGCTTCCATCGCTATCGCCAAGACCTTCAACCGGCTTTGACTCTTGCCCGCCGAACAGACGCTGGTTCAGGCGGAGAGTGCTCCTACGGCAAGAAGATTTCGGTACCGTCCCATTCGACTAACCGCGTCTCTACTTCCCGGCCAGTTTCGACGCGCGTTGTTGGACCTCCACCGGAATCTTTTCCAGCAGCATGTCGATCACACGATCCGCCGAGACCCCGTCACTGTGAGCCTGAAACGTCGTGACGATGCGATGCCTCAGCACCGGATGAGCGACCGCTTTAATATCGTCGGGGCTGACGTGGAAGCGGCCCTCCAGAATGGCGCGGGCTTTCGCGCCGAGGATCAGATACTGGCCGGCGCGCGGGCCGGCTCCCCAGCCGATGTATTTCTTGACGAAGTCGGCGGCTTCAGGTTCGTTGGGCCGGGTCGCTCGGACGAGATCGCGGGCGTAGATGAAGACATGCTCGGCCACCGGAACTTTGCGGACGACTTCTTGCAGCGCGAGGATCTGCCGGCCGCTGAGTGCCGGCGTCAGTTGCGGGCTCTCGCCGCCGGTCGTTTGTTTGAGGATGCGTAGCTCTTCGGCCGCGTTGGGATAGGCGACGACGATGTTGAACATGAAGCGGTCGAGCTGTGCCTCGGGCAGCGGATAAGTCCCTTCTTGTTCGATGGGATTTTGCGTGGCGAGCACGAAGAACGGCGCGGGCAACAAGTAGGTGTTGCTGCCGACGGTGACGTGCTTCTCCTGCATCGCTTCCAGCAGTGCGGCCTGCGTCTTGGGAGGCGTGCGGTTGATTTCGTCCGCCAGCAGGATGTTCGTGAAGATCGGCCCCTGCATGAATTGGAAGCCGCGATGCCCGGTCTCCGGATCGTCGCGGAGCACGTCGGTGCCGGTGATGTCCGACGGCATCAGATCGGGTGTGAACTGAATGCGGCGGAACGACAGCGTCATGATCCGCGACAGCGTGTTGACCAGCAGCGTCTTGGCTAATCCCGGCACTCCGATCAGCAAGCTGTGCCCGCCGCTGAAGAGTGCGATCAGTAATTGATCGACGACATCGCGCTGGCCGACGATCACCTTGCCGATTTCCTCGCGCATCCGGGAATAGGCCATCGCCAGTCCGCGAATCGCTTGAGCCTCTCGCTCGCGCGCGGCTTCGGCATCATCGAGCGGAGCGGTGGGAACGGGCGGAGCAGCTTCAGACATGGATGTTCTCGCGAGTGAAGGTGGCGAGCATCGTAATCAAGAACCGCTCAGAACCGAATCGGTCGGCCGTAGCCTGACTCTCTGAGTCGCGAGCGTTACTAAATCCTCCCGACTCGGAGAGTCAGGCTACGGTCGCTGCGTACTCCGAATGCCCGTGGACTGGTCGGCTTTGAGGAAGTTGGTGGAGGGGATGAATTTCCAGATTTTCGCCGAGGCTTCGCTGGGTTCGCCGTTGAGGGTCGATTGTCGCCAGATAGTCGCCTGCCGATTGCCGGTCGCTCGCAGTGTGTAGAGTTCTTTCGACTCGTCGAAGGTGATCTCGTCGGCGCGGGCGTTGAAGGTGCGGCCTTCAAGCTTGGCGTTCCCCTTGGCCTCTAACTCGACGAAGGGTTTTTGCCCGTTCGCCTCTTTGCGTTGCAGAATCTGCAGCGAGTCGCACTCCATGACGCCGCCATCTTTGGGGAGATGATCGGGGTCGATGGTGTCCAGCGGATTGGCGACCGGGCCGTAGATGATGTGAACTCGATCCTGGAACTTCGTCTGCCGCTCGTGCAGGTTGCCGATCGTCTTGCCGAAGAAATTGATGCGTGTGAATTCCCAGTTGGAGACTTCCGATTCGAGCGGCCGATTGGCCTGCGCGACGGCGCGCGGCGCGAGGGCCGCGCGTTTGCCGCGTCCGGGTCGCCACATGGAAATCTCGCCGGGGCCGACCGCTTCCATGCGTCCGGTCTGTTGATCGAGCGTCATCGTTGCGAAGTGACCGCGACGGATTTCGGTCAGCTCTTTCGCGGCATACAGCGTGTGATCGATTTCGACGCCCTCTTTGCAGATCACGCGCCGCACCTCCGCTTGCGCGGCCGGGCCGGAATCCTCTTGGAATGACATCCGCTCGGTCAGCACGACTTCCATCTCCTCACACTGCAACCGGCTATCGCTCAGTGCCGCTTTCACACCGTTGAGAAACGTTGCGGTCTGGCCATCGAACAACATCTTCTCTTTCCACCACACGGTCAGCAGCGCGGAACTGGCGAGCTTCCGGCCTTCAAAATCGTTTTTGACCGGCATCCGCAAAGCTCCGGCTCCCTCGATCCAGGTGCGATTATTGAGACGGTCGAGGAAGACCTCGTTGCCTTCGATGTCAAAGCCGCGCGCCCGAATCACCGCCGGCTGTCCGAAGATGTGCAGCACTTGTTGGCCGTTGCGGCTGGCGTTCCGCATGTGCAGCTTTTCGCCAGTGAGATGCAACGGCTCTTCGTCCCCTTGGCGCGGTTGTTGGATATCAACATTCCCTTCGGTCCAGACCTCGCTCAGTTCCGCTTTCAGGTCGTTCGCCTTGGCGGCCTTGTTGGGATCGTCCTTCAGGATCACCTTCGCTCGGATGCGATCTGCGGTGAGTTGCAGCGGCTCGGCCGACCGCTTCGGCGATTCACTCTTCGGCAATTCACTGTTTGCGGAAGCGACTTCTGCGGAAGCGGGGAGTACCCGTCGGCGCGATTTTGTGGACTTCACCAATTCGCTGGGCGAAGCCGATCCCTCGTTGAAGTCGACGACGAAATACGGAGTCTGCGCGGACAATTGTGGGCTGACAACGACGACATTGCCTTGAGCTTGGAGCTGTCGTGGCCGGAATTCGCGCACGGTCAATTTGGGAGTTGGGACCGCACGCGGCGTCACCTCATTTGCGGAGACGATCGGGCCGTGTCCGAGCGCATCGACGAAGCCATTACGTTCTTTGAGAGGACTGCTCAGCGCGGACGGCGTGTCGTCCGGCCGTTGAGAATTTGTCGGGCGAGCCGAACTGAGAACCGTTTCGTTTTGGTCTTGTGGACCGAGACGGCGAGGTTGTCCGGTGGGCCGGTCGAACCACAGATGGATTTGATCCCCCTTCAGTCCAGTCTTCCGTGTGGGCTGCTCGATAATCGCACGGCCGACCAACGTCAGGTGGTCCAGGTCGCCGACCGGTTCAGGTTTCAATTCAAACTCCTTTTGCCATCTCGCCGACAGATCAATCACATCCGAATCGGGCGGTCGGCGGCGTAATCGGCCGGCACCTTCGCCTCTCGCAGAGACGATCTGACCTTGCTCGTCGTGAATGAGCTGCAAATACGGGCTGCTCAATTCGAGACCAGTCCGCTTCTGTTTGACGATCACCGAGGTCAGTTCCGATGGTTTGATTTTTCCTTCGATCGGCAACGCGGAGAGCGTGACGGTGCGCGACAAGACATCGTAGACCAAGCTGTGTGTGAGCACGGTCAAGTCATTGGCGGGCGAATCCAGTTCGACTCGGCCGTTGGTTTCCAGCTTCGACACCTTCAGAGAACTGTTGCTCGACCGCGCCGTGCCGAATCCCGGAGCCGGTGCCGCAGACACCTGCGCCGACGCATTGCTGCGTTCGAGCGTCACAACGGGCGGAGCATCGCCGCGCGACTGCGGTGTGTCGGTCGGGTCTCTCGCGGAGTCGTCCACGAATAACAATTTCAGATTGTCGTCGCTGCGCAGCCGAACGGGTTGGCCGTGGCCGGTGTGGTACGCGACTCGAACGTTTCCGTGAAACTCGGCCTCTCGCGTCGCCGGATGAAAGTCGAACCCTTTTTCGCAAGTGACCAGCAACGGTCCGTCGTTGCTGACAAGGTCCATCTCGACGTGATTGAGTAGTGTCAACAGCCCAATACCACTGAATGCCAGGAGTTGATCGGGGCGGGGACGGTCGGTGGGCAGCAGATCGACTTTCAAGCCTTCGGCCGTGCCGTGATGTTGTTGATAGGTGTACTCGACTGCGGCATCCGTTCGCAGTTCCTTCGTCGATTCGTCGAAGAAAAAATCGCGTCCCTGGATGGTCAGACCATCCGCTCCCGTCACCGTCACCTGGCCTTCCAGTTTGCAGTTGATGACACGGCCGACTTTCTGATTCACCGGATCAAACTCGGACGAGAACCGAATCAGTCCGCGCTCCGAAACCAATGTCATCGGTGGTTTGTCCGCGGCACCATCGCCACTCTCGCCCCCTTCGGAATCATCAAACAAGATCATCGCGAACGGTTCAAACTTGTAGACGTCGCGCGCTTCGCTCCGCGGCTCCCAGGTTTCAGAGAAGAGCACTCCACTGGCGAGGCGAATCTGAAACTTCGCCTGCGCCGCCCAGGGAGCCGCCGGCAAAAATCGTTCTGCGTCCGAACGGTTGCCGGGCGGCGGCTCGGCTTTCATTTCTTCCTGGTCGTCCAACGGCCCCAACGGAGCGGCCAGCAGCGGCGGCTCCAAGCGCGGAGTCACCACCAGCGCGTACAACCAGTACAGTCCGGTCAGGCCGGCGGTGACAGTCAGCGTGAAGCTCAGCCGCTTGAGCACGAGAGACTCCGAGAACGCGAGCTACGCGAGGGAAGGGGCTTTGCAAATTGGAAATGCGGGAGAGGAAGCATTGGAAATTGAAAATTGAAAATTGAAAATTGAAAATTGGAGATAACGGCGCGAGCCGCGACCCCTGTTTGAGTGCTCTTCAATTTTCAATTTCCAATTTTCAATTTTCAATTTTCAATCCCCTCATCCTCAGAAGGCATCAGCCCAATCACGTCCGTAATATCGATCAGTCCAATCGGCCGGTGCGAATCATCGACCACCGGCAGCTCGCTGATCTTGCGGCTCGACAGCACTTCGACCGCCTCGTGCAGCAGCGAGTCGGCGTCGATCGTCAGCGGTGACTTCGTCATCACCTCGTCGATCGGCCGATCCAACTGCGCTTCACGATGCTGTTCGAGCAGCCGGGCCAGGTCGCTGTCGGTGAACAGTCCGCTCAAGCAACCGTCGGCGTCGATCAAGATCACCGCGCCGGTACGCCGACCACCGCAACTGGGCGACGAGAAGACCTCGCGAATCGTCGCCGACTGCGAAGCGATGCGCAGTTGATTGCCACTCCGCATCACTTCCCGGACCAACCGCAACCGCCGCCCCAAACTGCCGCCCGGATGCAGCACGGCAAACTGCTGCGGCGTGAACCCTCGCGCGCGGCTGAGGACCAGCGCCAGCGCATCACCAACTGCCAACATCGCCGTCGTGCTGCACGTCGGCGCGAGACTCAGCGGTCCCGCCTCGCGAATCGAACCGAGCCGCAACACGATCTCCGCCTGCAAACCGAGCGTGCTGAATTCGTTTCCCGTGAGCGCGACGCAGGTCACGTCGAGACTCCGCGCCGCCGCCACGACGTCGCACACCTCTTGAGTCTCGCCGCTGTTCGAGATCGCCAGCAAAACATCGTCGCTGCTGAGACAACCCAGATCGCCATGCAACGCCTCGGTGGGATGCAAGAACTGCGACCGTGTCCCCGTCGAAGCTAACGTCGCCACCACTTTCTGTCCGATCAATCCAGCCTTGCCGACACCAGTGATGACCACTCGCCCGTGAAGGTGCAGTATCAGATCGACCACTCGGCAGAAGTCCGTGTCCAATCGTTGCGAGAGTTCGAGGAGCGCTTCTCCCTCCTGCTTGATGATCGCGCGGCCTTCGCGCAGTTGCTCGAACTGCGAATACGTCGCCG
Organism: Planctomyces sp. SH-PL62; assembly: GCA_945893045.1. Taxonomy (GTDB): domain Bacteria; phylum Planctomycetota; class Planctomycetia; order Planctomycetales; family Planctomycetaceae; genus SXKJ01. The sequence goes on along the minus strand of CAMDEA010000003.1, from coordinate 18,386 downwards.
CCGTCGTCGCCGGCTCTGCCGCCGCCCGACTGCTCACCGCTGCCTTGCTCATAAACGTCATCCTTGACGAGTGCTCTCGCGCCGGAGGATGGGCACTCTTGCCCGGCCTCGTTTGGGGGGCGGGTTATACGCCCGCTCGAAAAATCGAGTCAATCGGGCAGTTGCAGCCGGTTCTGCGTAGCCCGGACGCATACGTCCGGGCGGTTCGGACGTAGGCGTCCGAACTACTTTTGGGCCCACAGGTAATCCAAAAGCTCCACGCCGTGGCGGTAATCGGGCACCACAACGTCCGCCCCAACCCCAATCAGTCGATCGCGTTTCCACGGATCTGGCCGACCGCTCTTGTTGCGTTCGTCACTGGCCACAGCAATCGCGGTCCCCTGAGCGGTCTTGATGTTGTCGATTTCCACATAACCATCGCCAAAGCCCAACAACTTGGAGCCGGCCGCATTGTTTTCGCGAAGAATGCGCTCAATGACCATCTGCTTCGAGAAGTTCTGAAAGTCGTCGCGAGCACCATAAATATGCCGGCCAAAGAACGGCGTCAGGCCCAGCAGTTCGACCTCTTCTTTGACATAGACTTCGTCGGTGCCGCTGGCGAGATACAGCGCGACGCCGCGCGCTTGCAGCTCGCGCAGCAATTCGACCGAACCGGGAACCAAAAACTCCGCAGCGGCAGCACGTCCCGTCCGCAGCCCGTCACGGCGATGATTGATCCGCACCAGCAGCCGGTCGTGATAACGCTGTTTGTAAACCAGCGGATCTTCCGGCGAGCCGCCGCGCTGACGCACCTCGTCCGCCAAGCGCATCATCTGGTAAATCGTCTGCTTGCCGTTGAGCTGCATGATGAAGTCCAGCGACAGCTTCGCCAGTTCGTCATCGGATTCGGACGTGCCGGTGGCGTGCAGGACTTCGACCATCAGCGGCACCATGACCTCCGGCCAGCCCTCGCGAATCAGGCTGAGCGTCCCGTCGAAGTCGAACACGGCGTGTCGCGGCGGCTCGGTCAGAGCGACTTCGCGGACGATTTCAATGGTGGTTTGCGGCAGAAACCGCGTCGGCCCGATGTCGGTCACGCGGCGTTGATAGTCGGTTTCGTGGGGCATCTGAATTCCATCCCTGTGCGATCAACGAGGGCCAATCGTGTGGACGACATCCTCAACCTTGAATCGAACTTTGGGCAGCACGGCATACTTGTCGTCGGGGGCACGATACCCGGCCACGGCGACGACCACTGTGCCCAAGCCTTCGCGCGGCAGTCCCAGCAACTCGTCGTACTTGGCGGGCACGATCCCTTCCATCGGGCAGGTGTCGATCCCCAGCATCGCGGCCGACGTCATGAAATTTCCCAGCGCGATGTAAGCTTGCAGCGCCGCCCAATGATGGATGTCGAACTCCGGAGGTGGTGGAACCAGCGAACCCATCATCATCTTCTTGAACCCGGCCAATGACTCGGCCGCGACGCCGCGCACCTCCGCCGTCCGCACGACATAACGATCGACGTCCGCTTCCGTCAGCGGCTTGCGAGCCGTGAAGACCACGACATGCGACGCTTCCGCCACCTGCCGCTGCCCCCACGAGATCGGCACCAACTGATCCTTAATCGCTTGATCGGTGATGACCACAAAACGCCACGGCTGCAACCCGAACGACGACGGCGTCAGCACCAGCGCATGTTCCAGCGTCTGCCAATCCTCCGCCGATATTTTGCGAGTCGGATCAAATCGCTTGACGGCATATCGCCACCGCAATTGTTGCAGCAGCGTTTCGTTGCTCACCGGTTTCGTCGCACTCATCCGCAAAACCTTTCCCAGCCAGCAGTGCCTCGGAATCTCAAAACTGAGGCGGATGCTAGATGGTCAGATTCACCGAGGGAAACCCTCTGGTCACGCCGGAAGTGAATCCAACTCAGCTGCCTCACGCACCGCTGGCAATTCCGCCGACGGCGCAGGACCAATGGCGCTGACTTTAGAAAGTAGCAGGCACATTCCATGTGCCGTCAGCCTGAGAACTGCGGACGGCACATGGAATGTGCCTGCTACTTTACGGGACCATGCCTAGCAATCGACACGATACCGACGCAGTTTGCCGGGATCGACATCAATGCCCAAGCCGGGACGAGTCGGCACGGCAATCGTCCCCGCCTGAATCTGGAACGGTTCGGTGATGACATCATCCTCCAAGCCGTAATACGTCGAGTCGTTCGCCAGCGAATACGCCGGGCACGCCGCCGCGACGTGCAGCATCGCTGCCGTCTTCGGACCGAGGTCATGTCCGCAGTGCATGATGCACGGCAACCCCGCCGCCTCGCAGACGTGGCCGATCTTCACGCACGGCAAGATACCACCGGCGATGTGCGTGTCCGGCAGGATGAACTCGGCAGCCTCTTCGCGAATGATCGCCATCACGCTGGCTGGATCGGTCACGCTCTCGTTGAGCGCGATCGGCACGCGCGTCTGTCGCCGCAACTTCGTCGCATCCGACAACGGCTCGGCGGGGATCGGCTGTTCGAGGTATTCGAGGTTGTATTGTTCGAGATGCCGGCACAGCTCCGCCGCTTGGGCCGGCGAGTACGCGCGGTTCGGATCAATTCGCAGCTTCAACCGATCACCGACCGCATCACGGATACCGCGGACCATCTCCAAGTCCTCGGTCATGTCGGCACCGGCTTTGGTCTTGAGCGTGCTGAAGCCCATCTCAACATACCACCGAGCGAACTCGCCAGCCCGCTCGTAAGTTTGAATGCCCATGCAAGCGGCGAGAGCCACGCGCGGACGAATCACGCCACCGAGCAACACGGACACTGGCAGACCGACCGCTTTGCCACAGATGTCCCACAACGCCAGTTCGATCCCGGACTTCAATCGCGTTTCGAGCGGACAGTCCCGATGAAACGCCGCGATGTTCTGCGGATCGCGGCCGATCAACCATTCGCGTGCCTGCTGTTCCATCAGTCGTCCGCTGAGGTTCGGCAGGAAATTGACGTTGTGTTCGCCCCAGCCGATCAAGCCCTCGTCCGTCTCGACGCGCACAATGCCGCTCTGCGTCGTCGAACTGCTGCGAATGTGCGACCGATACGGAGCCAGCGGAGCCGTCTGCGGCACCTCAACAATCGTCACAGAAACGTCGGTCACTCGCATGTGGATGCCTGAGTCCAGTGAGCCGCAAGGCGCTAGCCGCGGGTTGTTTTTACCGACCCGCGGCTAGCGCCTTGCGGCTCACGAATGTGTTTTCAACTCGGCTAGCGAAGAGCCATTGTTCGTCAAATCAATTCACGGATCGGCTGCCCTTCATCGAGCAGATGCTGCGGCCGGCCTTGCGGGTCGGTGAGCGCGGTGCGATGCGGGTCGATGCCGAGGTTGTGATAGATCGTGGCAAAGACTTCCTTGTAGTGGACCGGCCGAGCAATCGCCGTGCTGGCGGTACGGTCGGTCTCGCCGAGAACGACTCCGCCGCGCAGTCCGCCGCCCGCGAGAATCGCAGGGCCGACTTGCGGCCAGTGATGTCGTCCGCCGCTCTTGGGATCGACGCGCGGCGTGCGGCCGAACTCGCCCCAGGCGACGATGGTCACGTCGTTCAAACGCCCGCGCTCTTCCAGATCAGCGATCAGCGTCGCCAGGCCATGATCGACGATCGGCAGAACGTGTCGCATGCGCGGGAAGTTGTCCGAGTGCGTGTCGAAGTCACTGATCGACAGGCTGACGCAGCGAACTCCGGCGTCGATCAACCGCCGTGCGAGCAGAAACTTCAACGTCGCTGGAGCCGCATCCGACGTGAAGTTCGGCACGCCAGATTTTTCTCGTAGCGTGTACCGGTCAAGCACTCGTGGGTCTTCCTTGCTGAAGTCGAGCGCGTCGGCAAACCGTCCCGATGTGAGGATGCCGACCGCTTGCTGCGTGAAGCGGTCCATCGCGGTCATCATGCCGGCGGCATCGACTTCGCGGCGGAACGAATCGAACTGAGCCAGCAGCGTCGTCCGGTCGCTCAGCCGATCCACGTCGATCGCGCCGTCCAGCTTCAAGCTGACCGAGTGATTCGTTCCCAGCCGAGCCAACTCGTTCTTCATGCCCGGTTCAAGTTCTCTCGCGAACATCTGCGAGATGTCCGGCCGAAACGGTTGATACGCCGGGCCAAGAAACCCCGGCCGAGCACTGTTCCGCACCAACGCCCTACCCTGCATCAGATCGACGAACGACGGAGCCGCATCGCTGGTCGAACCGCGCAGCTTCGAAATCACCGACCCCAACGCCGGCCGACCGCCGAGCGATTGCAATTCCTTCGCGACGAATCCCGACTGACATTGAAACGCATCGTGAGCTCCCGCCGATCCGACCAGCGACCGCACGAACGCGACTCGATCCGCGATGCTCGCTAACTTCGGCATCAACTCACAAATCTGAATGCCGGGCACCGCCGTCGCGATCGGCTCGAACTCCCCCCGAATCTCAACCGGAGCCTGCGACTTCAAATCGATCGTGTCGAGCTGCGGCGGACCACCATCCAGATGGACGAACACAACCGCCTTCGACGACGCCCGCGCTCCCGCCGCCTCTTCCGCCCGCAACCACTGCGCGAGCGACGCCACCGCCCCACCAAAAGCCCCGGCTCGCAAAAACCCACGCCGGTTTAGCCCGCAATCCGAAGCATTTGCCGTTTGCGAATCGAATCCCATGAGCGCCTCCCCGCCGATCAACATCGGTTGAAACGAGGCAGACTCTACCGCCGAACTCCCGGTTCGTCACCCAGGAAATGCGTCTCTCGATTCGCCATTCGCCCAACGTCCAAGGTAACCCGGCGGCGGCCAGCGGCGTTGAAGACACGAAAACCGTCCAACCGCCGCTCGGGTTGACCGACTTGTTGGGCGTCGATTGCGGTTCAATAACCTTTCGAATGCCAAACGACGTTCAATTCGCCGATCGAACATCGGACGGCTGTATTCTATCACAGTTAATTCAGCCAGCGCTCGCCGGGCGTTCCAGACAAGAGAGCATTTATTGCTGCTGATGTTTCGAGTCCTAACTCTTCGGGCGAGATTAGCAATGCCATTATTAAGGCACGCTGCGGCGTTGGCATTGCGTCAAAACGGTGAATCAGCCAAGAGAGTTGATCCGCTGTAAACGGCGTCGATGTTTTGTCCACAAAGTTTCTAACAGTCACATCTCGAAGAAAATTCGCTTGTGTATCGGTAAGTGAATGTGACACTTCATTCAGTCGTTCGTCGATTTGAGGCAGGATTTGCTGTAGCTTTGCCTTTGTGTCGCCCTGAAGTTCAGAGAATAGACAGTCAATCGCGTAGGATGACCAACACGGTTCCGCAGGGTCCGCAAGGAACGACTGAATGATCGCCGTCGGTGTTCCTCGCATTTCGGCACCAGTTTGAATTTGCGGCCTGACAACCGGCCGACAGACTTCGTGCTGGACATTGTGATTGTGTTTTGCGTTCTCGATCATGGGCCGAACGAGTATCAGGTTGCCGGACGATGATCAGAGTGAATTGTGTTTTGTTTCGAGCACTTCATCGACTGTCATTCGCAAGCGAGCGCGGGATACGACATCGAATGGTGATAACGCATCGAGCGCGCGGTTGACTTGCGGTTCATTGCAGTTCTGTGGTTGATCGCCCAACGTCCAAGGTAACCGGGCGGCGGCCAAAACGGATGGAAGACAGAAAACGGGTGATCCGCCGCTCCGCTTGACCGTCTTGTTATGCAGAATTGTTATTTGCTTGGCTTAGGCTTCGGCAATGATGGCCCATTGCCGGAGATTGGGGTTGGTCGGGGAGTAAGTTCTTTGCCCCAGTAGCCAAGCTTGATTGCTGTGGATTCTTTCGGGATCGCATAAATCAACAATACACGCAGTGGCCCCAGGTCTTCGGGCCATGATGAATCATCTGCATTCGCAGCGAGCTTGCCATCAAGTGTCAGATTGGCGATTTGCGGATCGCTTCCGTAGTTCTCGTTTGATTGGGCTTCAATGATATCGACATCATCGAGATCGAGCCCCTGATTGTAATCGCGAAATTCGACATCGACCGCAATCACTTTGGCCGTTTCGGTTGGTTCGAGCCACGTGTAACCGTCGTATTCGTACGCGCGGTGAACTATGACCTTGGCGCTACTGAGCCCTTGTGATTGTTCACGGGAAACGCCTTCGAGCGCTTGGGCGATTTCGGGCGGGACCGGCTTGCCATCGGATGTAATGGCGTTGAGTGTCCTGACATCGTTAGTTGACGGATGCTCGGAACATCCGGCGGCAATCATCGCGAGGATGGTGACGAGCGCGTACGATCTCATGCGGTGGGCCTTTGCTGCATAACAGTTAATTGAGCAGCGTGCAGCCTAACTCGACCATGTGCTGACGGCTGGTCAATCGGGTTGGCGAGCAGAATGCCGATGAAAATGCGACTCGTCAATCAATTCGGTTGAGAAAAGTTGAGGATTCGACTGTGAGTTAGGCAGCGTGCTGCCTAACTCTGTTATCACTGGATGCAGCCTAATTCTGTTATCCCTGCATTTGGTGTCGCGCCCCCTTAGATCACACCTGCCACATGATTTGCTCGAAGTCGGGAGGCGGGACGGTCAATTCGAGGGTCGTTTCTCGCGGGGCGCGGTCGGTGCTTTGGCCGTGCGAGAAGACCTCGACGAAGAACTTGAGCACGCTGCCGGGTTCCGCGTCCAGCGCGGTCAATTGCACGCTGAGTTCGAAGATTGGTCCGATCGCGGCTTCGCCAGCGGAAAGTAGACGGGTCACTCCGTGACCCGAATTCCGGTCACGGAGTGACCGGTCTACGTTGGGCAAGTCAGCATTGAGCGTGACTGTTGGCGACTCGTCAGTAAGACCGCTGACGGTCAACTCCAGTCCTTCCGGCTCGACGAAGCGGATGCGGAGTTCATCAATCTCTTGTCGCTGAAAGTCCTCGCGAGCGCGGCTGGCCGTGTCCACTCGCAGCAAGAACCGCGTCTTGTCGAAACCAAGGTGGATGCGACGGATCAGCCCCTCGGTAGTTTGAGCCATCGTGCCCCGCTCGCTGCCCGCTTCGTAGACTCCCGCGCTGGTCCATTCGAAGAACGTCGCGCGGCCATCGACCTTCACGGGCAGGAAGCCGCTCGGCAACGTGTGCATCCGGCGATGACCGTTCCGTTTGATCGGCTCATTCAGGTTCGCGGGAGCCGGTTCGCCCAGCAGCGAGTAGATGTTTTGCAGGTGCGTGCGGAACAGTCGGTCGAAGAGTTTGTCTTGAGCCGAACCAAACTCCGGACCGTACCACCAGAACCAATCGCTCCCTTCGGCGATGAAGAGTTCTTGCCAGGCTTGAGCGAGTTTGTCAGGCGGCACTTTGTCTGAGGTGACGCGTTTCAATTGTTCGCGTGCGTCGTGCAACAAGTCCCAGGCGGTGCGGTCTTCGTGGTGGCCGATCCAGATGGCGAAGTTGTGTGAGATCCAACTGCCGGCGAACAGGCGGTCGATGTGGTCGGTTGCGGGATGCTCGCGAAGATGATCGCCGATGCGGACGGGGTTGATGGAACCGCGCCGCGCGGCTTCGTGATACAGCGTGCGCAGGAAGGTGACTCCGCCGTCGCGGTAGTACTCCCAGCAGTTTTCGCCGTCGAGAATGATTGGGACGAGTGTCGGCCGGCCGCCGTTGGCCGATTCGGTCGCCTGGCCGATCGCTTCGATGCGGCCCAACATGTCCATTGCGGCCAGGACGTCATCGGCTCGCTGATATTGGAAGCCGATCAAGTCGGACAAGCCTTTGTCGCGGAAGACCATTTGCAGTTGCTTGTCGCCGTCGGCCGCGAGCCACGGCCGGTACAGCAATTCGGGATGGCGTTGATGCCCGTGCGAATCGCGGCTGACTCGGCCGCCGGTGGAGGCCACCAGGATCTCTTCGTCGGTGGCGATCCATTCGATGCCGACATCGGCGATGGCTCCGATGATCTCTTGCGCGACCGAGCCTTCCGACGGCCACATGCCGCGCGGCTTCTCACCGAAGAGTTGTTCGTGAAACGCGACCGCGCGGCGCAGGTGCTCGACGGCGTCCTCGCGATAGCTGTCGAGATGCTTGGGGAGTTCGCAATCCGGCATCGCCTGCCGAGCCAATCGCTTGTCCCACAGCAGCGGCAGAATCGGGTGATAGAACGGCGTCGTGGTCAGCTCGACTTGTCCCCCTTTGGCCAATTCGCGGTGCATCGGGATGATCAGCTTCAACACCTCCGCCTGCTTGTCGAGCAGCCACGCTTTGTCCGCTTCGGAATACGACTGGCCTTTGAGGCGGAAGGCGCGCAAGTCGGTATCGACCTCGAACAAAATCGGGTGCATCCAGGCGAGGTTGCTCCAGACTTGCAGGTCACGGAGATCACGGGGAGAGAATCGCGACAGCGCCGACTCGGCCGAATCGGTGCCGACTTTCCGCTTCAGGAACAACTCGTGATAGCGCGGCGACGGCCGAATCATGCTTTCGCCGTTGGCCATGAAAAAATGATCGAGCAGATACGTGGCGTCGGCGTGCGACAATCCATCCGCCGGCATTCGCGAGACATCCAGGTGCCGATCGCTGCCGCCGCCGTCGGTGTACTTCAGCAACTGCACCAGCAAACTCGGCACGAGATTGATCGTGCAGCGGAACTCCGGCACTTCCTGAATGTGCCGAGCCATGCCCCAATAGTCTTTGGTCCCATGCAGTCGCACCCACGGAAACTCGTTCTCGCCCGTGAGGTCATTGGGGTAGTACGGCTGATGCTGATGCCAAAAGAACGCCAACGAAACCGGCTGCATGAATGCTCCATCGTCAAAGCAGATTGGTCCTGCGATTCAGTTGGCGGAATACTAGGGAATCCAGCGGCTGACGACGAACGAGTTGGCCGAGTGCTGTCAGCCTTTTACGATGCCGCTCAAACTTTCAAAGACGAGAACCGCCGCCTATGTCTGTTTCACCGCTCGCTGAGTTTGATGCTGACACACATTTGGCGGAGGCGATTCGTCTGGCCTGCGTTTTGGAAGCATCGGCCGCGAAGCCTGGAAATGTGCATCCGCGCGCGGCGTTTCCCGATTTGACGTTTGAGGATTTCGTGCGTTCGGCCGAAGTGATCGCTCCGGTGTTGGCTCACGCGGTTGATGTGGGAGTTGGTCGCACGATCTTTCAAGCCATCGAGGCGACGCGCGCGGTCGTCACGTCCAACACGAATTTGGGGATCGTGTTGTTGCTCGCGCCGCTGGCGGCGGTGCCGCGGGATCGGCCACTGCGCGACGGCATCGGCAACGTGCTCGGCCGGTTGACTCGCGAAGATGCGGCCTGGGTGTATCGCGCGATTCGATTGGCTCAGCCCGGAGGACTCGGCACTTCCGCGAGCGAAGATGTCGCTGACGAGCCGACCGGAACGCTGCTGGAAGTCATGACGCTGGCCGCCGAGCGCGACAGTATCGCGGCACAGTACGCCAACGGTTTTGCCTGGGTCTTGCAGGAAGGCGCTCCGTTTCTGGCCTCCATCGGCAGTGACTTCGCACCGCATTGGGAAGCGGCGATCATCGAACTGCAACTGCGGCTCATGGCCGAGCATCCTGATACGCTGATCGCTCGTAAGTGCGGAGCGGAAGTGGCTCAAGAAGCCTCGCGTCGTGCTCGGCATTGTTTGCAAGTACTCGCGGGGCTGCCGCTCGCATCGGACATGCGAGGCGAGTGCTTGATCGAGTTCGATCATTGGCTGCGAGCGGACGGGCATCGCCGGAATCCAGGCACGACCGCCGATCTGGTCGCAGCCTGTCTGTTCGCCGCGATTCGCGAGGGAATGATCTCGGCTCAATGCTGAGCGACACGCTTCAACACAAAGAGGCCGATCACCCCGGTGAGGGCGTTGCCGATCCACATGGCCCAGACGGGGTCCGTGGTGCCCGTGGCCGACAGGTTCTTCGCCAGCAGCACGAGCGGGTAATAGATCAACAGAATCGGTACGAAGCACACGAAGAAGTTGGTCAAGAATTGCCGCTTGGCTTGCAGCACGGCGAACGGGCTGCCCACCAGCACGAAGAAGAAACAACTGCACGCCATCGCGAAGCGGAGCTGCACCTCAGTTCGCGCGCCGTTGTACCTGTAGCGGTTCCCGCGCAACAGCGTGTCGAACGTTTTGATTTTGCCGTTCTGAAGTACGGCGAAGTCTCCGGTCGCGAGTGCGAACGCGGCTTCCAGCTCACGTTTTGCGTGCAGGTCTTTCTGTTGCGCGTCCAAAGCCGTCAGCGTGCTTTGTAATTCCTCCACGCTGGTATGCCGCGCTTTGGGAATTTGATTGCCCATCTGCAACGGAAAGGGATGCTCGAATTCCTCGGCCCACTGCCGGCCTTGATTCGGCAAATCGAGTTGCGTGCGACGGAATCGCACGATGATCTGCTGGTGCTCAAAGTCAAACTTGATCAGCTCCGCCTCTTGGGCGCGCGCGGTGATCGGCCGCTTGCCATTGGGCGCAAATCGAAACGTGGGCCAGATCAGCTTGTCGCCGCGGACTTCGCGGACCGAGATCGAATACGAGCCGACGGTGATTTGATGCTGCATCCGCAACGTATCGAGCAGGATGTCTTTCATCGCGGCGGTGACGATCCGCTGAAAGTTCGACTCAGCCCAGGGAATGACCTGATCGGTCAGCATCAACGAGCAGACGGCCATGACCGCGCCGACCATGAACGACGGAGCCAGCAGCGACATCACGCTGATCCCCGCCGCCTTCGCCGCCGTGACTTCTTGATCGCCCGCCATGCGGCCGTAGACCACACACACGCTCAGCAACAACGTCGCCGGAATCGTGTAGGGCAATAAGCTGGGGATGATGTAAGGCAACACCTGCAAGACTTGCAGCGGGCCCAGGCTGGTTTCGCTGACTTCGCGAAACACGCCGAGAAACACCAGCAGCACCGTCAAGATGCTCAGCACGAAGCCAAACACACGCAGCAATTCGAACAAGATGTAACGCTGTAACAACCGCATGGAAGCCTGGATCTCCTCGCGCGGCCGTATAGGCCAGCCGCCGTCAAAGGGTCAAGGCGTTTTGCAGATCGGCAAAGTTATTCAGATGTACGACGCGCTTTGCACCGGCGACGGATTCACACCACGCCCCCATCGACCTCGCGTCGATGGAGCGAAAGATGGCGAGCTAAATCAGCAGATCCTCAAGCTGTTGTCAGACCCCATCCGCCTCGTGCGGATGGTGAATCAGATACTTCGACGTTCCTAATTCAATCCTCTTTTTCACCATCCGCACAAGGCGGATGGGGTCTCAGAAAATGAACGGACAGACGTCGTCGCTAGCACGCCATCGGTCGCTCCATCCAGACAAGCTGGATGGGGGCGAGACAATTCGCGTCACATCTGCGAGATGTTCGACGACGCCGCGTTCAGCTCGTAGGCGTGCGAGTACCACTGGAAACCAAGCGGGTGCGTGTTGGCCGAGTGCTGAGCTTCAACGATGTTGAAGGCTCGGTTGCGAAAGACCCCCGCGACGCTCAGCGATTCGGTCATGACCAGTCCGGCGTGGATGGCCGGATGGAAGTAGCGGCGGAGATTGAAGCCGTTCTCGTGCGCGACGTTGCTGATCGCCGGAGTGACGATGATCTCCATGCGGTGTGGTTGCTCGTAGATGATCATGTTGGGGAACGTGACCATCCAGTTGCCTCCCGCATCGGCGACGACCTGGCGGTCACCGAGCAACCGGCCGTCCGAACCGTAAATGCGAGCGACCAGCGTGCTCCCCGGCTCGGTCAAGCCGCTGAAGACCGGATCGACCGGCAGCGGTGAGAGTGCTCGGCCGACCGTTTGCGATTGCGGCATCAGCCAGGCGACTCGCATGTCCTTCCAGTCGTGGAAGCTGTCGAAGGCATAGAACTGGAAGCTGTCGAGATCGCGACCAAGATTGTTCAACGGCGTTGGATCGGGACCGTTCAGACAATTGTCCGTGACAGTCGCGGTCAGCGTGATGGACGATGTTTGCGAGCTGATGCTGCCGCGAATTCGTGTGTCGACCGTCAGCATCGTCGAGTCGCTGGCCGCGAGGTTGCCAAGGTTCCAAGTGATCGTGCCGGCGACCGCGTCCACAATTCCCCCGTTCGATGCAACGACGTTTTCCAATGCGGCGGTTGGGAAACTTACGGTCACGACAACACCGTTGCCGTCCTGGTTGCCGTTGTTGGCGACGTTGATCGTGTACATCAACGGATCGCCGGGTCGCACGAACGTCGAGCCGTCGTCGATCGTGACGGCGTAATCGGGTTGCGCATCGAGCGCGTCGGTGTCCGCCGCACTGTTGTCACTGAGATCTGGGTCGGGGCCGTTCGCACCGTCGTCGATGATCGCCGCGGTGAGCGTGAAGTCGGTCGCGCCGGACGACGTCGTTGCGCGCACTTCGGCGGTGACCGTCAACGTGCGCGGATCGTTCGCCGACAGCGTGCCGACGTTCCAAGTGATCGTGCCCGCCATCGCATCAACGATGCCGCCGTTTGAGGCGACGACATTGGTAAGAATCGCCGTCGGGAAGCTGGCCGAGACGACGACTCCGGTGCCGTTCTGAAGGCCGTAGTTGTTGAAGTTGACATAGTAGGTCAGCGACTCGCCGGGGAACGCCGAGAGTTGCAAGTCGTTGATACCGACGTCGTACATCGGCAGAGCGTCGAGGTTGTTGGTGTCCGTCGCGGAGTTGTCCGTCGGATCGAGGTCCGAGCCGTTCGTGCCGTCGTCAGCAATGCTCGCGATGTTGATGATCTGAACCAGTCCCGCGAGCGTGGGGTTGTCGATCAGCACCGAGAAGTTGACGTTAAACGCTGCTCCGGCCGGCAGACTGAGAATCGAATACTGATAGATGCCCCCTCCGACATTCGTCCAAGCGGGATCACTGAGCGCGGGATTAAACGTCGCGCCGATCGGAATCGACTCGGTGACAATCACGTTCGTCGCTTCTTGCGTTCCGAAGTTGCCGACGTTGAGCGTATAGACCGAGCCTTGACCCGGACTGATCGAGTTCGTGAAGTCGGTCTTCGTCAACCGCAGATCGGGAGCAGCTTCCAGCGAATCCATGTCGGCCGCGATGTTGTTGATGGGAGTCGGTTCGATGTTGCCGTGCGTCACGCTCACTGGGATCGTGACGTCGCTGATGCCGCTGGCCAGAGAACTGTTGACCTGCACGGTCAGCAACAGCGTCAGCGTGCCGCTCGGTGCGAGACTGCCAACGGCGGGTGTCCAAGTGAAATTCCCGCTGCCGTCGAGGCTGAAGTTCGCCGCGTCGTCGCTCGCAACAAACGTGACTCGGTCCAACGGCAGTGAACCGCTGAGAACCAGGCCGGTCGCCAGACTGTCGCCGTCGTTGGCGATCGTGATCGAGTAGCTCGCCGTCTGCCCGGCGGTCAGCGTCGCCACCCCGTTGTCGATCGTGACCGACAAATCCGGCTCGACGACGGTGACGTCGAACGGATTCGAACTGACCGGTGGCTGTGGGTTCGAGACATCGGCGGTCACGAGGTTTGTCAGCGTCGGCTGTCCCGCGAGCGGAGTGTGGTTGCTAGGCACATCGCTGACAAAAGCATGCACCAGCAACACGAATGAGTCATTGGTCGCGACGCCATCCGTGGCGACCGTGATCATTCCGAACGTGAAGCTCACATCCTCACCGTCAAACGTGCCGCCGGAAACACTCGGTGCCGGCACGCTGCCGTTGAAGTCGCCGCTCAGCAATCCGTTCGACGCGGCCACGCTCGTGATCAACGTCCACGAGTCATACCGCAAACCGTCAGGCAAGAGCTCGGTCAGAATCAAATCCGTCGAGTTCCCCTCGGACATCGTGACGAACAACGCAAAGCACAGTTCCTCGCCAATCGTCACGTTGCTGCCGACCGTGATCGGATCGGACGAGTCAAACAGCGACTTCATCACGCTGACCGTCGTCGGCGTGACATTGCCACTGACATTGCCGACATCCGTCCCACCATTGCCGTCGCTGACCGTGTAGTCGAAGGCCACCGGACCGTTGAAATTCGTGTTGGGAGTAAAGGTCAGTGTACCGTCCGCGTTGAGGCTCACGGTGCCGGTGGCGATCGTCACCGGACTACCAATGCTGATCGGCAAGCCGTCGATGTGCGTGACAGTCAGCGCATCGCCGTCGAGATCCGAGTCGCCATTCAGTACGGGAATGATGACCGAGCCTTCCTCTGCAACCGTGAAAGTCTCGTCGTCCGCAACCGGCGGATCGTTGACGGCCCCGACCGCGATCGTCACGACCGCGGTGGAGGTCAGCCCGCCGAGATCGCGAATCTCGTAAGTGAACGAGTCGATTCCATTGAAGCCCAGATTTGGCGTGTATGTGAAGCTGCCGTCTCCGGCCAGACCGAGCAGACCATTCGTTACGTCCACAATCGGCGTCGTCGTGACACTCAGAGAATCCCCATCGACATCCGAATCAACACCGGCCCCCGTATTGTCGGCGAGCACATTCCCGAATACCGCCGTGTCCTCAGCCGCCACATAGTCGTTATCGCGAGCAACCGGCGAGTCATTCACCGGCGCGACGTTGCCGCTCACGTGGCCGACGTCGGTGCCGCCGTTACCGTCGCTGACGGTGTAGTCGAACGCGGCCGGACCGTTGAAGTTCGCGTTGGGCGTGAACGTCAGCGTGCCGTCAGCGTTGAGGTTGACGACGCCGGTGGCGATCGTCACCGGACTGCCCAGCGAGATCGGTGTGCCGTCGATGTCGGTGACGGTCAGCGTGTCACCGTCCAGATCGGTGTCGCCGGTGATGACGTCGATCACCACGCTGCCGTCTTCCGCGACGGTGAAGCTCTCATCGTCCGCGACCGGCGGATCATTCACCGGCGTGACGGTCCCGCTCACGTGGCCGACGTCGGTGCCGCCGTTACCGTCGCTGACGGTGTAGTCGAACGCGGCCGGGCCGTTGAAGTTCGCGTTGGGGGTAAACGTCAGCGTGCCGTCCGCATTGAGGCTGACAACACCGGTGGCGATCGTCACCGGACTGCCGAGGCTGAGCGGCGTGCCGTCGATCTCGGTCACGGCCAGCGTGTCGCCGTCCAGATCGGTGTCGCCCGTCAACACGTCGATCACCACGCTGCCGTCTTCGGCGACAGTGAAAGTCTCATCGTCGGCGACGGGGGGATCATTCACCGGCGTGACGTTCCCGCTAACGTTGCCGATGTCTGTGCCGCCGTTGCCGTCGCTGACGGTGTAGTCAAACGCGGCCGGACCGTTGAAGTTCACGTTGGGCGTGAAGGTCAGCGTGCCGTCAGCATTGAGGCTGACAACACCTGTGGCGATCGTCACCGGACTGCCCAGCGAGATCGGTGTGCCGTCGATCGCGCTGACGCTCAACGTGTCGCCGTCCAGGTCGGTGTCGCCGGTCAACACGTCGATCACCACGCTGCCGTCTTCGGCGACGGTGAACGTCTCGTCGTCGGCAACGGGGGGATCATTCACCGGCGTGACGTTGCCGCTGACGTGGCCGCTGTCAGTGCCGCCGTTGCCGTCGCTCACCGTGTAGTCGAACGCGGCCGGGCCGTGGAAGTTCGCGTTGGGCGTGAACGTCAGCGTGCCGTCGGCGTTGAGGCTCACGAGGCCGGTGGCGCTCGTCACCGGACTGCCCAGCGAGATCGGTGTGCCGTCGATCTCGGTGACAGTCAACGCATCGCCATCGAGGTCCGTGTCGCCGAGCAGCACGTCGATGATCACGCTGCCGTCTTCCGCGACCGTGAAGCTCTCATCGTCCGCGACGGGGGGATCGTTGACCGGCGTGACCGTGCCGCTGACGTGGCCGACGTCGGTGCCACCGTTGCCGTCGCTCACCGTGTAGTCGAACGCGGCCGGGCCGTTGAAGTTCGCGTTGGGGGTGAAGGTCAGCGTGCCGTCGGCGTTGAGGCTCACGACACCGGTGGCGATCGTCACCGGACTGCCGAGGCTAATCGGCGTCCCGTCAATCTCCGTGACGGTCAGCGTGTCGCCATCCAGATCGGTGTCGCCGGTGATGACGTCGATCACCACGCTGCCGTCTTCGGCGACGGTGAACGTCTCATCGTCGGCGACGGGGGGATCATTCACCGGCGTGACGTTCCCGCTGACGTGGCCGACGTCGGTGCCGCCGTTGCCGTCGCTGACGGTGTAGTCGAACGCGGCCGGGCCGTTGAAGTTCGCGTTGGGGGTAAAGGTCAGCGTGCCGTCCGCGTTGAGGCTCACGAGACCGGTGGCGATCGTCACCGGACTGCCGAGGCTGAGCGGCGTGCCGTCGATCTCCGTGACGCTCAGCGAGTCGCCATCCAGATCGGTGTCGCCGAGCAGCACGTCGATGATCGCGCTG
The DNA here is from genome assembly GCA_945893045.1 of Planctomyces sp. SH-PL62. Lineage (GTDB taxonomy): Bacteria > Planctomycetota > Planctomycetia > Planctomycetales > Planctomycetaceae > SXKJ01. Next base: position 2,058 of record CAMDEA010000003.1, on the reverse strand, counting down.
CCGTCTTCCGCGACGGTGAAGCTCTCATCGTCCGCGACGGGGGGATCGTTCACCGGCGTGACGTTGCCGCTCACGTGGCCGACGTCGGTGCCGCCGTTGCCGTCGCTGACGGTGTAGTCGAACGCGGCCGGTCCGTTGAAGTCGGCATTGGGAGTGAAGGTCAGCGTGCCGTCCGCGTTGAGGCTCACGACACCGGTGGCGATCGTCACCGGACTGCCGAGGCTGAGCGGTGTGCCGTCGATCTCGGTGACAGTCAACGCATCGCCATCGAGGTCCGTGTCGCCGAGCAGCACGTCGATGATCACGCTGCCGTCTTCCGCGACCGTGAAACTCTCATCGTCCGCGACGGGGGGATCATTCACCGGCGTGACGTTGCCGCTGACGCTGCCGATGTCGCTGCCGCCGTTGCCGTCGCTGAGCGTGTAATCAAACGCGGCCGGGCCGTGGAAGTTCATGTTGGGCGTGAAGGTCAGCGTGCCGTCCGCATTGAGGCTGACAACACCGGTGGCGATGGTCACCGGACTAACGAGGCTGAGCGGAGTGCCGTCGATCGCGGTGACCGTCAGTGAGTCGCCATCGAGGTCCGTGTCGCCGAGCAGCACGTCGATCACCACGCTGCCGTCTTCGGCGACGGTGAAAGTCTCGTCATCCGCGACGGGGGGATCGTTGACTGGTGTGACATTCACTGTCAGTGTGGCCGAACTGCTGAAGACGGTGCCGTCGCTGACTTGGAAGTTGAACGTTGTGTAGGGGGAGCCGTTGGCGTTCAAGGCGGGCGTGAACACGAGCGTTCCAAGGCTGGCTGTCGGGATGATTTGGTTGAGCGTGACGGCGACTCCGCCGAGCGTCAGCGTGCCGACGACGGGGAGCGCGGTGATCATCACGCTCTGCAAGGTGTCGGTGATATCGGCGTCGCTGAACGGGAAGCTGGCGGTCGCGAACGTGATGGGGGTGTCTTCGGGGGTTGTGACTGAGTTGTTCGAGGTTGTCGGCGGATCGTTCACTGGCGTGACGTTGACGGTCATCGTCGCCGAGGTGCTGAAGAGGGTGCCGTCGCTGACTTGAAAGTCGAACGTCGTGTAGGGCGAGCCGTTGCCATTCAGCGCGGGAGTGAATGCGAGCGTTCCGAGGCTGGCCGTCGGGATGATTTGGTTGAGCGTGACAGCGATTCCGCCGAGTGTCAGGGTGCCGACGCTGGGGAGCGCGGTGATCCTTACGCTCTGGAGTGTGTCGCCGGTATCGCCGTCGCTGAACGGGAAGTTGGCTGCCGCGAACGTGAACGGCGTTTCTTCGGAAGTCGTCACCGAGTTGTTCGACGTCGTCGGCGCATCGCTCACGGAAGCGACGTTGATCCCGATCGTGTCGCTGTCGCTCATCGCACCGCCGGAGCCGGTGTTGCCTTGATCGTTCGTGGTGATCTGGAGGCTGGCCGGGCCGAAGAAATTCGCCGTAGAGAGAAAACTCAAGCCGGCGAGCGCGGCGTTGATGTTTGTCAGTGTGCCGGTGAAGGTCATCGTGGAGTCGGTCGTACCGTCGCCGACGGTGAAGGTCAGCCCGGTGGTTCCCGACAACGAGATCGCGCCATTTGCGCCGGTCAACGTGACCTGCAACGAGGCGGTCCCGGCGTCCACATCGGTGATCGAAATCAGATTGCCGTTGCCAACCGAAAACACGCGGGCGGTGTCTTCGTTGGTGGATTGCGTGGTCGGGACCGAATTGATTGGAGCGTCGTTGACGTTGACGGCTGAGCTACCCAGGTCGGCGATACCGGTCGTCCCCGTGGCACCGACCAGCGTGGCCACGGCGGTGGTCTGGTTGATGGTGTAGATGTTATTGCCGGCGTGCGCGTAGAGCGTGCCGTTTGAGCCGAACGCAAAGCCGTTGATCGTGATGGTCGGTGTGATGACGCCGATGGGTGTGCCAATTTTGCCTGGCGCGATGAATACAGAGTTGTCAGAATGAGGTTGAAAATGTTCGGAACCTCTTTCTGGAGTCGATCATGGATGATGTCCCACAAGTGAAATCCGAGTTGTTGATGCCAGCGGTTCGGGAGCAGGT